>JAZQFO010000169.1:0-17427 GCA_045539535.1 Acetatifactor sp. | reverse complement strand
GCTGAATATTCCTGAGGTGAAAAGAATCCGTTTCTTTATGACCTTTGGACAGAGCTATCTGACCCATATGAAGTGTCTGGAAAATGTGGGCATGCTGTCCACCACTCCCATTGAATTTGAGGGGCAGGAAATTGTTCCTATCAAGTTTTTGAAGGCACTGCTGCCTGACCCTGCAAGCCTTGGTCCCCGCACCCACGGCAAGACCAATATTGGCTGTATTTTTACCGGTAAAAAGGATGGCAAGGACAAGACCTACTACATCTATAATGTGTGCGACCATCAGGAGTGTTACAAAGAGGTGGAGAGCCAGGCCATCAGCTACACCACTGGTGTGCCTGCCATGTGCGGTGCACTGATGCTGCTTACCGGCAAATGGAATAAGGCCGGTGTGTACACCGTGGAGGAGTTTGATCCCGATCCCTTCCTGGATGCGTTGGATCAATATGGTTTGCCCCGCAGGGAGAATCACAACCCTGAGCTGGTGGATTAATGGCAGGGGTAACAGACAGCCGCCCGCCCTTCCTGGGACTGGACGGCCAGACCCCCAAGAAACTGTTTAGAAGCCTGCCCACACCCTGCTATATCATCGATGAAGCGGGACTTCGCAGAAACGGCGAGATTCTGGCAGGGGTGGCAGCAAGAACCGGCTGTAAGATTCTTTTGGCGCAGAAAGCCTTTTCCAACTATGATTTTTATCCCCTTTTGGCGGAGTATCTGGCCGGCACGGAAGCAAGCGGTCTGTATGAGGCAAGGCTGGGGGCTGAGGAGATGCCCGGCAAGGAAGTACATGTTTTTTGTGCGGCTTATACGGACAGGGAGTTTGATGAGTTGCTTTGCTATGCGGACCATATTGTGTTTAATTCACCCAATCAGTTGAAACGGTTGGGTCCTAAGGCCAAATCTCATGGCAAGAGTCTTGGGCTTCGTATCAACCCGGAGTGTTCCACCCAGGAGGGACATGAAATCTATGATCCTTGTGCGCCGGGGAGCCGTTTGGGCACTACCCGTGCCATGTGGGATGAGCAGATGACCGAAGCGATGGTTGATTTGCTGGATGGCCTGCATTTTCATACGCTATGTGAGCAGGACGCGGATGCCCTGGAGGAGACCCTTAGAGCGGTAGAGGAGAAGTTTGGTGATGTTTTGCCTCGGATGAAGTGGCTCAATATGGGAGGCGGACATCACATCACCCGCGAAGACTATGATATTCCCGGTCTGGAAAGGTGTATTGCTTATGCTCGAGATAAGTGGGAGCTGCAGGTCTATCTGGAACCCGGGGAGGCGGGTGCACTGAATGCAGGATATCTTGCAACTAGGGTATTGGATGTGGTGCAAAATGGGGAATTCAGAATCGGGATTTTGGACGCCAGCGCAGCATGTCATATGCCGGATGTGATAGAAATGCCTTATAAACCGCCGCTTTACGGTGCTGATGGAGAGTGCAGGAAAAGTTGCAATAAATCCGGAGAGGAGGAGCAACCGCTGTTGCATGTCTACCGCTTGGCAGGACCCACCTGTCTGGCTGGAGATGTGGTTGGAGATTATGGATTTGCAGGGGAAGTGCAGATAGGAGATATGCTTTTGTTTGGAGATATGGCGATTTATACCACCTGCAAAAATAATACCTTCAACGGGATGCCTCTGCCGAATATTTGGAAGAGAACGACTGAAGGTACATTGGTCAGACTGACTGATTTTGGGTATGAAGATTTCAAAATAAGATTGGGAGCAGATTGTAAATAATCTGCTCCCTTTCGCGACCGCGCCGGTTGCGAGAGGGAGCAAGCGGACTATTTGTTCTATTATGCTTTGTGTTTGCGCATAAGAACCGCGTACAATAGGATTCCCAGTACCAATGCAACGGTGTCTGCCACAGGCTGGGCGCAAACCAGGCCCATTTCTCCTACAAGTGCATTCATAATTACCAGCATGGGGAACAGCACTACCGCCTGCCGGACAATGGAGAGTACCAGGGAATGCAGCCATTTGCCCATGGCCTGGAAAATGCTTCCGAACAGATTGGTAAAGCACATGCCCGGTGCGCAGAAGAACCAGATGCGCAGGAATTCCACGGCTTTATCAACGGTTGCGGTTTCGCTTATAAACAGCTGCACCAAGGGCTGGGCAAAGATTTCTACGATAATCACGCAAAGCGCTGCATAGCATCCCAAAAGCAGAAAGGAGAATTGGTTGATTTCCCGCAGACGCTTCATGTCATTGGCGCCATAGCAATAGCCCAACAGGGGCATGATACCTTGGGTTAATCCTACGGTAATCTGGATGGCGATGGAGCCGATTTTCTGTACAATGCCAAAGCCTGCGATGGACACGTCTCCGTATGCGGACATGAAATGGGTCAGTACGATGTTGGCGCTGCTACCAAGTACAATAATGGCAGCGGCGGGGATGCCTACCAGAATCACCTGCTTAGCGATTTGCGCTTCAAAGCGCAGCTTTGCAGGATGCAGGATGATAACAGTTCCTTTGGTACGTAAAATCACCTGTAACAGATACAGGAAGGAGCAGATATTGGAGATGCAGGTAGCGATGGCTGCACCTTCTGCAGCCATGCCCATTAAGGATACAAAAACATAGTCCAGAACAATGTTCAGGACTCCACCCAATGCCATGCCGATGCTGGCTTGCTTGGTGTTACCCTCAGCGCGGATTAAGTGTCCCAGCATCAATGCTGCCACGGTAGGGAGACCGCCGTAAAGGACAGTCCAACTTAAGTATTCCTTGGTGGCCCGGTAGGTTTCCGGTGTTACCGCACCGATTGCAGTCAGAATCGGACCCATGAAACATGCCAACACAGCGATAATCACCAGGGTTCCGGCCAGAGCACCATAAAAAGCAAATGTGGAGGCCTTGGAAGCCCGCGCTCTGTCGCCCTGTCCAAGGGAACGGGAGATAAAGCTGTTGGCACCGATGCCAAACAAATTACCCACCATAGTCAGCGTCATGAATATAGGAAAGCTTAATGTCAGGGCAGCCACCTGTGAAGGATCATTGGTATGGCCTACAAAAAATGTATCAGCCAGATTGTACAATAGTGTTATCAGCTGACTCAGTATTGTAGGGATGGCAAATTTCGCCACAGCCTTGGGGACGGATAAGCCCTGAAATACATCTTTGTTTTGATACATATAAAGTCCTCAATCTTTCGTGAATATTAAATATTCTTGGTCTTTTGACAAATTCTAACAATACAATTAGAAAGTATAGCATCCATATTCCGGGAATGCAACAGATAGTCCCAATTTATCGCGCTGTATGAAGTGATAGGTGCCATAGGATTTCAAAGTCTTGTGGTGCCTTTTCTTGTGCGTATTTCCGGCATTTCGACAAATGGTTTAGTGTTCCATCCTAAATCAGTCCAAAAGGTAAGAGGAAGCACCAATATTATTCTAGGTTTACAAGAATGACATTTTGTGCTATGATTGTTGAAAATATATTCAATGAATATGAAGTCAATTCATTTTACGGCTAAAATAGAAAGGATGAAATGCCTATGAAAAGCAGGAAAGAGCAAAAGGAACAGCGTAGACAAGAGATTATTCAGGCTGCGTTGGAGGTGTTTGTAAGCAAAGGGTATGCGGCTGCAAAAGTGACAGATATTGCAAAGTGTGCCAATATGAGCACGGGCTTGATGTTTCATTATTTTGAATCCAAGGAGCATCTGTACGAGGAACTGGTACGGATGGGACTGGAAGGAACCAGACAGCCACAGGGACAGGCCTGTGAGCATGCCATAGATTACTTCACGGGATTTACCACGCTTTTGTTCGCTTATATGCGTAGGCAACCGGTGATGGCCAAGCTGTTTGTACTTATGGCAGATGCTCAAAGGAGCGAAGGGACACCGGCTCATATCAGGGAAATTGCCATGCAGGCCAACACGATTGAACAATTTGTGCCGATTATTGAGTGGGGGCAGCAGGAGGGAACGATTAAAGAAGGAAATCCATTGGTTCTTTCTAATGCGTTTTGGTGTAGTATTCAAGGAATTGCGGAAAGATATGCCACCAACCGGGATATTGATTTGCCGGATGCAGATTGGGTAGTAGATATTGTGCGAAGGAAATAGAAAAGTAAAAAAGTATACTAATGTAAATAAACTTTTACAAACGTCGAAAAAGGTGGACAAACAGATAAAATTTCGGTAATATTGAGCATGAAGTATTTTTACAAAATTTTGGAAAAGATTTCATACAGAAAGGGGACTTTATGACAATATCGTTGGCTGATTTTCTTTCTCAATTGGTTACCAGTCCGGTGCTGGCCATCACGGTAGCGCTAACGTTAGGAGTAATTCTGGTAAACGGATGGACCGACGCTCCCAATGCGATTGCAACCTGTGTATCTACCAAGTCCATGTCACCCAAGGCAGCCATTTTGATGGCGGCAGTATTTAACTTCCTTGGCGTGTTTGTAATGACTATGGTGAATGCCAGTGTAGCTGCAACCATTTACAATATGGTTGATTTTGGCGGTGATCCTAAGGAAGCATTGGTTGCATTGTGTGCGGCACTTTTCGCAATTGTAACCTGGGCTACTGCGGCATGGTGGTTTGGTATTCCTACCAGTGAGAGCCATGCGTTGATTGCCGGAATATCCGGTGCTGCGATTGCACTTCATGGCGGCCTGGAAGGTATCAACGGCAGTGAGTGGATTAAGGTTGTATATGGTCTGGGCATGTCCACATTGCTTGGATTTGGTCTTGGCTGGATTACGGTTAAAACCGTTGAGGCTATTTGTAAAAAAATGGACCGCAGAAAGACACAGGTGTTCTTCAAGGGCGGTCAGGTGGCCGGTGGTGCGGCAATGGCATTCATGCACGGCGCACAGGATGGTCAGAAATTTATGGGCGTTTTCATGCTGGGAATCTTTCTGGCAAATGGACAGTCCGATGTAAACAACTTCCAGATTCCTATTTGGCTTATGGTGCTGTGTAGTGCGGTTATGGCGCTGGGTACCTCCATTGGCGGATACCGTATTATCAAGGCTGTAGGTATGGATATGGTAAAGCTTGAGAAATATCAGGGCTTTGCTGCAGATTTGGCAGGAGCAGGTTGTCTGCTTTTGTCTTCGGTGACCGGTGTTCCGGTTTCCACAACACACACCAAGACCGTAGCAATCATGGGTGTGGGTGCTGCGCGCCGTATGTCCAATGTAAACTGGGGCGTGGTAAAGGAAATGGTACTTACCTGGGTGCTTACTTTCCCGGGATGCGGACTGATTGGATTTTTAATGGCGAAATTATTCATGTGGCTGTTCTAAGAAAAAGGAGACGAAACCATGGCAAAAAAAGACAATAATTATTACTATGACACATTTGGAAAATGTATTTCTTACGCATGTGAAGCAGCAGAGCTTTTGCAGAGCTGTGTAGAGAAGTATGATGCTGCCAACCTGAAGGTACAGGCTGAGAAGATGCATAGAATTGAGCACACTGCAGATGGTGTAAAGCACGAGATGATGGAAAGACTGATGAAAGAGTTTTTGCCTCCCATCGAGCGTGAGGATATTGTGGAGCTTTCCCATGCCATCGATGATGTAGTAGATTCTGCTGAGGATATTCTGCAGGCTATGTATATGTACAATATCACTGATTTGCGTGCAGAGGTAAAGGAATTTGCCAGCGTGATTACCCGTAGCTGTAAGGCTATGCAGGAGATGGGAGCTGAGCTTCATAATTTCCGCAAATCTGCGCTTCTGAAAGAGAAAATCGTTGAGATCAATGCGTTGGAGGAAGAGGCAGACCGTCTTTATACCGAAGCGATTCGTCGCTTGTATGCAGAGGAGAAGGATGCTGTATATATTCTTTCCTGGACCACCATGTACAATTGTCTTGAGAAGTGCTGTGACAGCTGCGAGGATGTTGCAGACATGGTAGAGCAGATTGTAATGAAAAACAGTTAATCAAGTTAACACAGGCATTAAAAAAGGTATCCCCGAGATGTTCGGAGATACCTTTTTTGATGTAAAAAATGAATTACTTGGTAAACAGACTCTTGATGGTACTGAATGCACCTAATGCTGCGAAGATGTAAATCATAACAAGAGCTTTGATGTATTCGGCTTTAATCTCTGCGTCAGAAGCAACTATTTCGGGAACAAGTGTAAATGCCTCACCAAAAGAGATTTTGTCGCCCCAGGATTCCCAGGCTTCCTTCACATACATTGCCCAATCTACTCTATCTGCCAGGTAAGGGGTAACCACAATGAGAATCAGACAAATCACCAGGCTCTTGGTGCTAAAGCCCTTTCCAAGCAGCTGATAACCCTTCAAAGTACAAACTGCCAGAATCCATCCGGAAATGGATGCTACATAACCAAGTCTGCCCAAGAGAATGATCACAGCTCCGCCGATGACAGCGCCAATCAGTGCGCCGATGATACCGGTTACTACATTCTCACGCTGAACGGGTACAGCCATGCTCTGTGTGGGAATGGTTGCAGCCTGAGGCTGAGCGTTGTATTGATTTTGTGCAAAAGCATCCTGCTGAGTGTCGGTGGTAGCAAAAGTATCCTGCTCTGTCATATTCTGTTCAGCAGTTTGATCAGGCGTTACAGCCTGTCCGCAGTAATCGCATGCGGTTGCATTGTCGGAAAGTGCGCCGCCACAATTCTTACAGTACATATAAAATTCCTCCTAAAGTTTAATTATCAATAGGTATCATAATACAACTGTAAAATTATGTCAAATAAAATCAAGTTTTCTGTATGAATTGATTGAGAAAATTCTGAATATATGGTAAAATAATGGTTAAATAACTGAGAAAGCGGTGGAGTATGAAGAATCTTTCAGTAGTTTCTTTTGAAAATGCATTAGAAGCGCATACAGAATTGGTTCGAGGGTATCAGGTAGCTTTAGAAATCAATGATTTCTATGACCCGGATGTATTGGATAATGTCAGCCGGACGGAGGCTATCATGACCCGGTACAGGCAGGTAGGGATTCCTGCCGGAAGTACTATGCACGGCGCTTTCTTGGATGTGATACTGCACAGCAGGGATGCTTTTGTGCGCGAGAATTCGGCAAAGCGCATGCGACAGAGCATGGAGATTGCCAAGGCCCTTAATCTGGAGGCAGTGGTTTTTCATATTAACTATAATCCGGCTGTAGTAGGGGAGGATTATTTTAACGGTGTGGTTCATTACAACAGCCAATTTGTGGCGAAGCTTCTGACTGAGTATCCGTCTATTAATATTTATCTGGAAAACATGTTTGAGGATGACCCCAAAGTGCTCACGGAAATTTCAGCAAATCTTTCCCAATATCCCAATTACGGTGTGTGTCTGGATTATGCGCATGCTGTGGTATACGGAAGTGATATTGACAGATGGGTAAAGGAGCTTGCACCCTATGTAAAACATATCCACATCAATGACAATGATTTAAAGAGAGACTTGCATTTGGCAGTGGGAAGCGGAGCTATCAATTGGGAGGAATTTGCTTCCTACTATGCTGAATATTTTACACACTGTCGTGTTTTGATAGAGGTGTGTGACGCTCACCGGCAAAGAGAATCCTTAGAATTTTTAAAGGATTTGCTGTAATTGCGTAGAGTCGGAGGTGTGTTATGTATCACAATGCAGAAGAAATACTTCAGAAAATATTTCGTTACATGAGTCTTTTGGTGGGAGAGAAAAACTTCGACAAAACCATTCAGATTCTTACAGAGCTGGGCCGTGTACTGGTCAATGCGGACCGTACGTCCTTTTGGTACTGGGACAAGGAGAAAAAGCAGTATTGGACCCTGGCCAGCTTAGGCACAGATCGGATTACTGTTCCGGAGGGCAGCGGTATTATCGGAGCTGCCATCATGAATAAAGAGACCATCATCATAGACAAGCCCTATGAAGATCCAAGGTTTAATCCTCAGGTGGACAAGGCTACCGGGTATGTGACCAAGTCTATTTTGTGTATGCCTGTTACCGATGAGCAGGGTGAGGTCATCGGAGGCTACCAGGCCATCAATAAACAGGGGCCGGATGGCGATGTGTGCTTTGACAGGAATGATGTGGACAGGCTGGCACTTGCAGCGGTGTACTGCGGTAAGGTTTTAGAGAACCATCTGTTGCAGTCCGTAAGCAAAATTGACAGGCTGACAGGTCTTAAGAACAGACATTGTTTTGAAAAGGTTTACCAAAAGTGTACAGAACAGGAATGTGTTGCCGGCATCATTATGTGTGACATTGATTTTTTCAAAAAGGTAAATGACACCTATGGACACAATGGCGGCGATGCAGTGTTAATCAATATAGCCAATACACTGAAAAATTGCGTGGAGCAGTCCGGTGAAGTAATTCGCTGGGGCGGTGAGGAGTTTTTGATTCTTTTGCCGGATACGGATGAGGCAAAGGCAGTGGCATTGGCAGAGTTTATCAGAGAGTGTGTACAACAGTCTATCTGTGCCTATGAGCAACAGATTATTAAAGTTACCATGTCCTTTGGCGTGGCGATGATTGACCGGGATATGGATGCAGATGACAACATCAAGCGTGCAGACGAGAGACTTTACCTGGCCAAGGCCGGTGGTCGCAACAGGGTGGTACATACCTCATAATACTAATGCGAGGATAATCTATGGGAGAGATGACCGTTTTTATAAGCTATAGCTCCAAGGATTTTCTATATGTGAGGGGCATTGTACAAATGCTCAAGGAATTGGGGGTGTCGTATTGGAAGGCACCGGAAATGATTCCGGCCGGTTCCAATTATGCCAGGGAGATTCCGGCAGCCATCCGCGACTGTGATGTGTTTCTTTTGGTGGTGTCCCAATTTTCCCAGAAGTCGATTTGGGTGGAAAAGGAGCTGGATACTGCCATCAACCACCGCAAGAAAATATTGCCCATCAAGCTGGATGATGAACCTTTAAATGATTTGTTTAAGTTCTATCTGAATAATGTGCAGATGATTTCCTATGATGTGGAGAGGGAAAAGCTGGTTGACTTTTTGCGTGAGCAGTTGGGGCAGAATTTTGTGAAAATAAAAGAAGAGACCACGGCGGTGCCGGCGGAGGAGACCAAGAAGGCGTTCCTCAAAAGGCACAATGCGCTATCCATGAATAAGGCACCTGTGGAGTGCAGATTTTGCAAGGGTTCCATTCGGGAGACCTCCAAGGGCGTGTTTGTGTGTCTGGTCTGCGGCAAAAACAGCTATGACTATTACCAGACTGTAAGAAGGTATTTAGAGCGCAACGGAAACGCCTCGGCAGTGATGATTGAACGAGATACGGGAGTTCCCAGAAAGGCCATTGAGTACCTGCTGAAGGAGGAGTATTTAGAGATATCCAGACAGGACAGTTATCGCATGCGCTGTGTAAAGTGCGGCAAGGGAATCCGGACAGGTACCTTGTGTGATTTGTGTAAAAGCATGGCCAGATGGTAATGGTCGAAGAGGTGGCTACATGGAGAAAAATATCTGGGTAATTGCAGATAACAGAGCAGATATGGTGGATGCACAGCGGCGGATTAATTCCACCGGTGGTATGCGTGCTATTTGTATATTAAGCTATGAAGCGTTAGCCAAGGCAGTGGCTTCCCTTCAGAATTTGCCGTCCCTGATTGTTTTGGACTATGAAATGTCCGTGCGGGAGGAGGATAGGTCCTTGTCCTTGATACGCCAGCAGGAGTCTTTGGTGGGAATCCCCTTGTTTTTTATGACCTGCACAGGTGATGATGAGACCCTTAATGACTGTTATATGAAGGGGGCTCTGGCAGTGATTAGAAAGCCCATGGACCAGGTGGCTGTGGAGCGTATAGAGCGTATGGCATGGCAGTTTGATGTGGCCAGAAATGCAGAGAAAAAACTGGAAAAACAGGCCACGGATTTAAAGGCGGCAAGGGAAATTGAGCGGCTGAACAAACAGCTGGAAGCCAGAAATGATTTGCTGTATCAGGTATTCGGAAGATATTTTTCAGACGAGTTTATGGAGCGTATTTTCCAAGACCCTGGTAGTGTGTCCATCGGCGGCGAGAAAAAAGATATGACAGTAATGATGGCGGATTTGCGTGGATTTACTGCGGTGTCCCAGGCTATGGATTCTGACGCGGTGATGGACCTTTTAAATTTCTTTTTCTGCAAAATGGTTGATATCATTGCCCGGTATAAGGGCACAGTAATTGAATTTTTGGGGGACGGTATTCTGGCCGTGTTTGGCGCACCGATTCCGCTGGAGAATCATACAGAGAGTGCCGTAGCTGCAGCCATTACCATGCAGAATGCCATGAGTGAAGTAAATGCCTATTGTCTGGAGAAGGGCTATGAAACCGTGGATATGGGTGTGGGCATTCACAGTGGAGAGGTGTTTATCGGCAATATCGGCTCGGACAAGGTGATGCGCTACAATGTAATCGGAAGAGTGGTTAATGAATGTTCCCGCATAGAAAGCTACAGTGTGGGAAGTCAGGTGTTGGTGTCAGCCCAGGCCCTTGAACGGTTAACATGTGACTATACCATGAAGGCTTCCATTGATGTGAAAGCTAAGGGCATCGGCACCATCCTGAAGGTCTATGAAATATCCGCTTTGGAGGGCGAGATGGCATGCAGTATCTGCGAGGAGCAGGAACAGACAGCCTATCAGGCCCGGGATAAGATTATATTTGAACTGCATTTGATCATAGACAAGCTGGTGGGCTCCGGAGCTATCAGGACTTGCTTGAAGGAGCTTTCCGGCAAGTATGCCATTGTAAGTCTGGAAGACAAAAATATTGAGTTGAATTTATATGATGATGTAAAAATTCTGGCAGCAGACGTGGGCGGAAGAGTGCTTTTTAATGATGTTTACGCCAAGGTGACGGATGCCAGTATTGATAGAATGAAGTTGCATTTTACCCATACAAATGCAGATTTTCAACATCTGCTAAAACAAATACGGGACAGAAACGGAGATGCATAGGATGGGAATTACCAGAGCAGAATTTGCAATTGCAGCCGTGCAGGATGCCGGGCTTTTGCAAGCCGATGCAAAGTCGCTTCTTGAGAAGTATCATTGTACCTATCTGTTGCTTATAGCTGAGGAACAGAATCAGGCCTGGCTATTATTTATCAGTGACTCGAAGCAAGTCAGGGCAGTGGAGTTTATGGAGTATCTGTTGTCGGAATTCGGTCTTGTAAAAGGAGACGCGAAGCGTGCAAGCGGATATGTGTCATTGGCCATATTGAGAAGCCTGATGTCTGAGGCGGAAATCGGTACAGCAGAGGCGTATTTTCAGAAGGTGACAGAAAAGTATATAGACGAAACTACTTATATCGTGGCCAACGAATATGCTGTGGTCAATGAGGAATACATCAGGGGGCTTTCCCTGTACTGTAAAAAGAAAACCAGATGGGCAGTGGTGAAAAGCACGGACATTGTACAGGTGGGAGAAGCTTTTGTTATTAAATCGTTGGAAAACACCTCCGGTGAAAATATTGTTTCTCAGGAGGATGTGTATATCATGATTGGCAGCCGAGGTGAGGTGTATCATATTGCGGCAGAGAAATTTCATAACACCTATGAGATTTCGGAGGAGAAACTGGATGTTTTTGAGGAGATGCTGGATTTCATTCCGGAGGTGCAATTGATCGGTACAGAGGAATATATCACAGTAGATGAAAAAGCCAGAATCTGTTATCCCAAGCGTAATGTAAGAATTTATGCCAAACAGTTGCCCAGTCGGACGAAGATTTTCCAAGGCGACGGAAGCGGCAATTATTTTCTGGGCAGACAGGGAGATTACATGGCTGTCAGAGAGGACGATATCAAAGACATCTACATCATCCAGAAAGAGATTTTTGAATCTACCTACGAGTGTGCTCAAATGGAAGATTAATAAGATAAAAAACGGACCGAAAAAGGAGGCCCCCTATGAGTGTGAAAGCAAAAGAAAAGAAAATGAATGAGACCCACAGAATCAACAAGAACCTGCTGATTTCCTATTCCTTGCTGACAGTTTTGTTATTGTTTGCATATGTTTTGGAATTGGTAAAAGGAAGCAGAACCTGGCAGTATACGCTGATATTTTCGGTGTTAAATCTTGTACCCTACATAATGTTTGTGACCGGGTACAAGGGTAACAATGCATCTGAAAAAATTAAGTATGTGTTTAGTATCGGTTTTTCTGTGCTCTATATTTTTGTGTTGTTGACAGCAGCTGTTCCCACTACTTTCGTGTATATCTTTTTGGCGCTTTTCTTACTGATTCCCTATGGAAATATGGTGCTGTGCTATATTACCGGGGGAACAGCAATTGTAGCCAATATTATTTCAGTTGTTATCGGTTTTACAAAAGGCTCTCTTACCAGCAAAGATTTGGCGATGGTGGAGATTCAGCTTATTTCCATTGCGGTAGCAGCGTTGTTTACCAGTCTGGCAACTTATGTAATTGGTAAGACCAATGCTCAGAAGCTTGACGAGATCAATGAAGAAAAGGATAAAACCGGTGTCATGCTCACCAATACGCTTGAAATTTCAAGAGGTATCTCTGCAGATATTGATGCAGTTTCTGAGAGAATCAAGCAGTTAGAGCAGGCAGTAGTTGCTACCAAGAATTCCATGCAGGATGTTTCCACAGGTGCAAGTGAGACCGCAGAGTCCATGCAGAACCAGCTGTTGCAGACAAGCGAGATTACCGGCTTGGTTGATAAGGCCAAGGATGTATCCAAGGTAATTGCAGAAGATATGCAGCAGACGGAGGATGCAATTGCTGTTGGTAAGGACAATATTGAGAATTTGCTCGCCCATGTGAAGGAGTCTGAAGAGGTAAGTCAGATTGTGGCTTCCAAGATGAAAGAGTTAACTGAGAACACAGAGAAGATGCATTCCATCGTGGAGTTGATTAATTCCGTTACGGAGCAAACCAGCCTGTTAAGTCTGAATGCTTCCATTGAGGCTGCAAGAGCGGGTGAAGCCGGTCGTGGTTTTGCGGTAGTTGCAGGAGAAATCTCCAGTCTGGCTAATCAGACCAGCGAAGCGACCGTAAATATAACTAAGCTGATAGAGGGTATTACGCATTCTATTGATGAGGTGTTTAAGGCTGCTAATCAGCTGATGGAAAGTAACAGAGAGCAGAATGCTTCGGCAGAGACCATGGCTACCAACTTTGAGCAAATTGCTGCCAAAACCCGTAATATCGGAGAGGTGAGCAATAGTTTGGAACATGTGGTGGAAGATCTGGCAGTGGCAAATTCATTTATCGCAGAGAGTGTTGAGGTGGTGTCTGCAGTTACACAGGAGGTTTCAGCCCGGGCCAATGAGACCCTGACAGTTAGTGAAAATAACGCATCGGTAGTGGAAGCCATTGCCAATGTTATGGTTGCATTAAACAACAAAGCAAAACAGTTAAATGATTAGGAGAATGAGTATGAGTGGAATCGAGTTTCAATACGCAAAGCCTGAACAGGTAGGACTTTCATCTGATTGGATACAGAACTTTTTGGACAGATTGGAGAAAAGTCACCTTCCCATGCACAGTTTTATTTTGATGAAGGATGACAAAATCGTAGCAGAGAGTTATTATGCACCGTACCAGGCAGACACTTTCCACAGAATGTTTTCCATTACCAAGAGCTTCGTGTCCATTGCCATTGGTTTGCTGGCAGAGGAGGGAAAACTTTCACTGGATGACAAAATTGTGGAGCATTTCCCGGAGAAGCTGCCGGAGGAAGTGCATCCCTATCTTGCTGAGCTGACCATTCGCAATATGTTGATGATGGCCACCTGCCATAGAGTGACTACGTATAAATTGCCGGGGGTAACGGATTGGGTAGGGTCCTTTTTTACAACACCTCCTTCCCATGTGCCGGGCACAACTTTTTCCTATGATACGTCTTCCACCCATACACTATGTGCGTTGGTGGAGAAGCTTACCGGCAAGAAATTAATAGAATATATGCAGGATAAGTTTTTGCGTGAAATCGGTTTTTCACAGGATGCTTATGTGCTGGCGGCGCCCGGTGGTGAAAGCTTAGGCGGTTCCGGTTTGATGTGTACACCCATGGACCTTTTGCGTTTTATGTATGTGATCAGCAAGGACGGAAATGTCAACGGTAAACAGTTACTTCCGGCAGAATATGTAAAGGCTTCCGTTGCCAAGCAGATTGATACCTATGCAAAAAGTGCCACATGGGAGGAAATGCAGGGTTACGGTTATCAGTTCTGGCGTACGACCCACAATGGAGTCTGCTGCTACGGAATGGGTGGCCAGTATGCCGGTTATTACCCGGATGAAAACATCCTGTTTGTAACCACTGCAGATGCCCAGGGAAGAGGCGGCGGAACTCAGTTGATATTCGATGCCTTTTATCAGGAAATATACGATAAAATCGGCAGTGCGTCGGCTGTGCAGTCCCGGGTGGATTTGGAGGCCTATCTTGCTTCCAGAACGATTTTCCATGTGGAGGGAAGCGCAGTTTCCTCCAATTGTGAGTTGATCAACGGTAAAAAATACGTGTTGGATACCAACAAAAAAGGATTTAAGTGGATGGCATTATCTGTGGGTGAGGGCGAAGGCATATTAACCTACGAGACAGAGGAAGGATGCTTTGAGTTACCCTTTGGAGTAGGTGCCAATAAAATTGTTCAATTCCCCAAATATGATTATAGAGCAGCTGTCAGCGGTGCCTTTAGGGATGATAATACCTTCCTGATTAAGGCGCATCTGATAGATGAGTGTATCGGCAACCTGTTTATCCAGCTTGTTTTTAAGGGAACAGAGTTGACGGTTCTCATGCGCAAATTTGAAGAAACCATGTTCAATGAGTTTGATGATTTTATCAGCGGTCGGATGGCATAGACGACATACAAATTCAATAAGGCCTCATGTGCGGAAAGTACATGAGGCCTTAATTATTAAATTTATAGAAACTTATAGCTATTTGGGAAATTTTGTGTTATAGTTTGATACGGTAGTATATTAAAGCATTGTGAGGGAGGATTTTAAAATGAAAACAAAGCAGATTATTGCATTTGTTGTTGCGGCAGCTGTATTTGTTGCCACAGGGGTAACCAGTGTGCTTGTAAACACATGGTCATCTCGTGTAACTAGTGAAAACACATCTTTGTATGAGTCTTTTATGAGCGAGGGAAGCGGTGAGATGACCCCCGTAGAGGACTACATAGCTGTTGTGGAGGTTGTAGGTACGATTGCATCTGAACCTACCACCAGCATGTGGGGTGAGGCTGAAGGCTATGATCATCCCGGAACCATTGAATACATTAACCAGCTGATGGATGATGAGTACAACAAAGGTATTCTTTTGTACATGAATACTCCCGGAGGCGAGGTTACTGCATCTGATGATATGTATCTGAAGCTGATGGAATACAAGAAGATAACCGGCCGTAAGATTTACTGTTATTATGCAGATCAGTCTTGTTCCGGTGGTTATTATATCTCCATGGCAGCAGATGAGATTTATGCAAATCGTAACTGTTGGACCGGTTCTATCGGTGTGATTCTTTCCCTTACCAACATGCAGGGACTTTACGAAAAGCTTGGTATCAAGGAGGTTAATATTACCAGTGGTGCCAACAAGGCAATGGGTTCCGCAGGTGAGGAGCTGACAGATGAGCAGAGAGCAATCCTGCAGAGCATGGTAGATGAGGCATATGATCAGTTTGTTGACATTATTGTTGAGGGCAGAGGCTTAAGCGAGCAGAAGGTTAAAGAGCTGGCTGATGGTCGTATCTATACTGCTAAGCAGGCACTGGGTCATGGTCTGATTGATGGTATCTGTACGCAGGAAGAGTATTACGACAGAGTGCTTCAGGAAGTGGGAGACGATGTTATCATTTATGAGCGAACCGAAGATCCCTATGACTTTGCAAGCTTGTTTGGTACCATTCAGGAGATGCAGCCTAAGTCCGACATGGAGCTGGTAACCGATATGATGGAAAAAGAGAATATGGGAGGGCTGATGTACTATGCAGATATTGTTCGATAAAGAGCGCTATATTTATGCAGGCTTTTTCAGCAGATTTGCGGCTTTTGTTTTGGACAGTATCATCGTAGCCATTGGACTTTGTTTTGTGAAACTTCCGTTTTTGCTGATTAAGCTTGCAGCAGGTGATATATTCCTGTTTAAACCGTTTTTGTTTCAGTTTACTATTGTTGACGTGATTTGCTATTTGTTGACAGTTACCTATTTCGTACTGATGACTTATCACTGCGGTTCTACCATAGGTAAATTTCTGATGAAGATTCAGGTGGTGGATACAGAAGGTCAGAAGATGAGTTTCACAAGTGTATTGATTCGTGAGACAGTAGGTAAGTATCTGTCCGAGTTGATTGTTTTTATCGGTTATATTTTGATTGGCTTTGACAGCCGCAAGCAGGGACTGCATGACAAGATTGCAGATACCTGTGTAGTTTATAAGCATGGTCTTTGTAAGGTGCAGGAAGTAAAGACAGTAGAGGTAGCAGAGGCAGTTGCGGCAAGAGAGGTAGAGGAAGCGTAGTATGTATATATTTATATCTCATTCTTCTAACGAGGCCGATATTGCCGGGAAGCTTTGCAGTGTGCTGGAGGACAGTGGGCATGGATGCTTTATTGCACCCAGAGATATTCGTTCCGGCTATGAGTATGCGGAGGAGATTACCAACGGAATTGACAAGTCCGATGCGATGCTGTTAATTCTCTCCAAGGCAGCCAACCAGTCACCTCACGTGCTTCGAGAAGTGGAGCGGGCGGTGACCAAGAAGGTGCCCATTCTGGTGTATCAGGTGGAAGAGGTGAAATTGACCAAATCCATGGAATATTTCTTGATGACACATCAGTGGTTGGAGAAAAATCGCAACAACTATGGCGATATTGTAAATTCTGTAAATAATCTGAGCAAAGTAGCCCAGGAGCCGGATGCGAGTCCTGTAAAGCAGGTTGCCGCTAACAAGAAAAAATCAATGCTGACAGCGCTGCTTGCTGCAGTAGCGGTAGTTGTGCTGGTGATAGGAATTACGCTGTTTATGGATTCCCGTAGTCAGAATTCTTTAATGGAATTAACTGATGACAATCAGGATATCTGGGAAGATGTACAGTTAGGCGATACCGTGACCTTGGGCAACTACAACGGAGAAGCGATTTCCTGGCGTGTACTTAAATTGGACGGTACAGATGCGGTTTTGGTGGCAAGTAATGTGCTTACTGTGAAAGCCTATGATGCACCGGACAGCGGGCGTTACAACGAGGATGGCGACAAAAACTACGGTTTTGATGAGACTGAGCTGAAGAGCGATAAGGCGCTTCAGGCATATGTTCGGGGTAACAGCAGCTGGGAGAATTCCAACATCCGTATCTGGTTGAATTCCAATTCCGAAAATGTGGCATATGAGGGTCAGGCACCTACCTCTGCAGCAATGGCAGACGGTGTGAACGGCTATAACAATGAAAAAGGTTTTCTGTGCAGCTTTACAGAAGAGGAGTTGGCAGCCATCAAGGAA
>JAZQFO010000168.1:0-16923 GCA_045539535.1 Acetatifactor sp. | reverse complement strand
CCCTCCTGCAAAATCTTCGTGGCATCAAAATCCGTATGCTTGGCATAAAAGCTCTTATCACGTCCACCTATAGGAGAAAACCAATGAAATGTAAATTCTACAATTCCACCTTTTCCGCCAAGCTCGCCATTTTCAGTCACGCCGACACTTCCTACGCTTTGGGCCCATGTAAATGCAGTATCCAAGGTCTTTTGGTTCTCATAAACCTCTGTAAGACATTCTTCGGACGCATCATCAAAATTAATATTCGGAGAATAGGCCAATAATTCAAAACCTCTTAGTTTAGGTTCTCTGCCTGTCTTATCCTTAATATATGAAATTTCCTCCATTGGGTTGGTCTGGGTATGCTGGCCGGTGACAATACCCTTTCCTGCCACATTTTTTAAATAAGCCAAAAGACCCTTAGCCGCTTTCGTAGCACACGGGTTGGCAGTCACTATATAATCCGGCTCTTGCTTCTCCCGAAACTCCTCTAATCGGCGGATCATTTCGATACACATTCTGCCATTATGATAGGGACACTTCCAAGCATGCACTAACCCCTGATTCACATCCACCGATCCATCCTCTTTCACACTCTCAAACCATTCTCCGGAGCGCTTATCTACGATGTTCTCTAGTGTATATTTCCAAATTGCATCTGCCGCCTGCAGATACTTTTCTTCCTCTGAATTTTCTTTGGCTGCGTTACAAAATCCCACGATTGCTTCTGCCTGCACCCACCAGATACGCTGTTTATCCACTACTGCATCTTCTCTCTCATTATAGAAACAACCATACTTAGCGTCATATGCATTCTCATATGCCACCCGGGAAAGGACTTCCACAACCGGTTTTATCTTAGCTGCCCAGGCTGCATCACTAAGCACCTCACCGGCACGGTCCACAAGCCATGCCGCCTCAATATCATGTCCGTAGGATTCCAGATCAATTAAGGTATTGTAATCCTTATCAAAGAACACCTCGCAGATTCCTTTATCGGGATTATATATTTTTGAGCAGAAAATATCCAAAATCTCACAAAGATTCTCTCGCACCTTTGGATTTGCGTCCACACGATATAGTTCCGTATAAGCTTCCATCACATGAAGTAATGTGTTCATAGTGCGGGTTGCCATAACACCATTTTCCGACAGCTTCTCATTAGAAGCCGGATGAAAGGTGCAATCAAAGGCCTCAAGATATCCATCCTTATCCCTACACTTTTCTTCTATAAGATAATACAACTTATACGCAAGCTCCAATGCCTCTTCACGATTACTTGCCTCATAATAAGCTGACAACGCATAAATGGCAAATGCCTGATTATAGGTATGCTTGGTATCATCTGCCGGACGGCCGTCATAGGTCACTGCCCAAAACATACCACCATTTTCACGGTCCACACAAAAACCCTTCAGGAATTCATATGCATGATTAGCCATTCCAAGTAAAGACTTATCCTTCAGCAATGTGTATGCCGTGGAATAGAACCACAGAATCCGGCTATGTAAAATTACACCCTTGTCGCTCTCTGTGTTTTTGTTCATATCATGCCCCATGAATCCACAAAATCCACCATTTTCATCATCACGGCAACTATTCCAAAATGGTATGATACTCTCTGTTAAATGCTTTTTAAAAGAATCCGCCTTCATAATTAACCCTCTCCTACAATTGCGCATAATATTTCTCTCGGTCCTCTTGAGGCACAAGCAATGCATCCATGGCCTGTTCCGCTGTAAAGCTCATAGATTTCATAATGTTTTGAATACTACTAAAAACACCTTCTGCCTTTCCTTCTGCTTTTCCTTCTGCCTTCCAATCGGCCCTCAACTCATCCATAGCCTGACACATATCATACCCTCCTTCTATTTCGAATTCATCTAATCTGCCAATCAACTCTGTGGTATCCGTCAGAATCATAATCGTTTCCGCCGTTTCCCTATCCAAATGCATATATTCTTCTTTATGCAATACGTCATTTAAGCCGGCCTTATCCTTCCTATAGGGAATAACCTGTAACAACTGTTTTAATTCTGTCCGAAACACAGAATAATCCTTCACCTCATTGGCACAAAAAAGACTCATTCCATAATCATGGAATAAGCGCTCCCATTCCTTATCTGCGTCGTCAAAATTCATCATATCCTTCAAATATCTCGGACCATTCCATACTTTCGTTCCGTGATACAGACATATTGAATAAACTGGCTGCAATTTGTCATTCAAATCAATATCTGCGTTCCACTTATTAGACACCAGCCCTTTTTCTTTCAATGTACGCTCTTTTTGTTTCCGAATTCGACGCAACTGTTCTTCATACTCCACCACGTCATATTGCATCATTCTCAAAGGCATTGTATAGTCAATTGCCTCTTGATTCTCAATAGCGGTAACCGCCAAAAAACGACCATCCTTCGTACGCTTTTTGATATCTCGGTGCCGATTACTGCTTTGTATTTTACCGTTTCTTTTATGTTTTGTTATCACATAGCGACCATTATCCGCCTCCAGCATATCCGCTTTTAGCACTTCCTTGCCATCAAACGCAGCTGCATTAAACAAATCCGCAAAACGTGCATTATCCTCCAAATAACGATACATGGCGTCATCATATTTCCCCATACACACTCCTCCTTTATAGCGGAGTTCCCGGGGCGGCCCTCCACTTACTTATTCTGTTATTTCAAGTGAAAGACCGGCAGAATTGCCATAGAAATACTTGAACTTTAAGATGGTTTTATTTTAATCCACATAGGCATGTATGTCAATCAATATTTCTCTCTTACATAATGAAAAAGCACCTTCCTTGCGCAAAAATTGTCTTCCTAAAACAATCATGGCACAAGGAGGTGCTCTCCCTATTCTATCTTACTTTACATTACAAAATTACTCAAACAATCTCCAGAACCAAATCAGCTCTTTCGGTACAATCTTAAACTTCACAGTCTTCTCGCCGCCATAGTTACCCTTCCCCCTAATGGTCACACTTGCAGTACCCTTCTTAAGATTGTTCTTGTAGGAACCTTCTACGATTTCAAAATCCTCTCCGTAAGCAAGGGTATCCTTGCCCTTCTTCGCAGAGGTAAAGTCCGCTTCAGAAAGCGTAATCTCCTTACCTGTGTACACCTGAGGAGCAATCTGAATCTTGGCAGACTTAAATGAAGCTTGAGAAATACGATAGGTAGTGGAAATGTTTCCGCTGTAACCGCCCTTGCCTGTCACAGTCACAGTCACGGTCTGTCCTGCTTCCACCACGCTATTCTTATCCAAAGTAGTGCCGTCAGCCAAGGAATAGACAACTGCCTTCTCGTAGTCTGTTCCTGCTGTCAGCCTTTTACCGTTAGCATCCGTTAGGACCGGTTTAGAAATGTACTTCCCCTTCGTTTTGGAATAAGCCACATCCGGCACACTAATCTTCACAGGCTTATCTGCATCCTGCAAATTCTTTGCAACGATACTGAAAGGAATCTTAATACTTCCCTTAAAATTGCCCTTCCCCTTTACTGTGATGGTAGGCTGTTTCTTCGTATCCGCTGTAGTTACCTTGGTATTGTTGGCATAGCTTAAGGTGTAATCCTTTTTCTCCGCCAAAACAGCTCCGTCATAAGTCAGTTTTAGAGAAGGCTTGCTACCACCTTTTTCATAAGTCACCGTCAAATCTTTAGGCACACCTTCCAAAAGTTTGTCTTCATCTACTTGCAAGTCATATGCATTAATCTTAAACGTCTTCTTAATCTTGCCGGTGTAAGAACCCATACCGGTAATGGTCATATTCGCAGTACCCACATTAATATTCTTGGTGTATGCAACCTCATAGTCTGTTCCTTTAACCAAAGGCTTCTCCTGCCCTTTCAGCATCACTGTGATATTCTGGGTCTGTGCTTTCCCATTATACGTTTTGGCTGTGATGCCCTCCACCATTGCCTTGGCAATGGACTGGCCGGTAATCTGGAAGGTTGCAGTCCTACTGCCAACGTAATCTCCCATGCCGGTAACAGTAACGGTAGCCTTGCCAATCTCTACGTTATTGGCGTAGCTAACGACATAATCCGTATCCTTTACAAGCACCTTCCTACCATGAGTCACCTTGATTTCTGGCTCGATTGCCGCACCGGTATAGGTCTGTCCGGGAATCTTGGCAATCTTAGTCTTGCTCATCAGCGTACCACCAATGGTAAAGGTCAGTGTCCGCTCTCCGGTAAAATTACCAATTCCGGTTACAACCACACGATATGTTCCGGGAACCTTGTAGGCGTCCGGGTTCTCCTCACTCATATCAGGATAGCTTACAGTGAAATCCTTGTTATTCACCAGTTTCTTTCCCTTGTAAGTAAGCTTGGGCACCGGAGTTTGCACCTTCTTGCCTGCCACGGCCGCCAGTTCCTGCACCGTTACATCTGCGTCTGCCACATCCTTGGCAAGAATATCAAAGGTAATGGTCTCTGCCTTGGTGTAATTGCCTTTACCCTTCACAGTAATTGTGGGAGCAATGCTCTTGCCCTTGGCATCCAGCGCATCACGGGAAGCCGCCTTTGTGTTGTTTTTATATGTGATGGTAAAGTCCTTCTTGTCAAGCAGACGATTTGCACCATCATAGATACGAATCTCCGGCTTAATGGCCTTGCCGGTATAGGTCTGAGGGTACACCTTGCTCACATGAATCTCGCCCTCACCTACGGGACTTACGGCATAATACCACTCTGCCTCAGGCTGGTACTTAGGGAAGATATCCATCTGGGGCTCGCCCAGATAATTATACATTGTCTTGGGTACCTCAACATCCACAGACAAATTTGCAGGCATGCGTAGTTTCTGAAGCCTTCTGCAACCACTGAACATACCCTCAGCATTAATAACCCCGGACATGTCGAAGTTTGCCAAATCCAACGTTTTCAGATTCCCCATGTTTCGGAACCAATTTTTCGTACTTTCCACATTACTTGTCTGAATATCTATGCTTAACACCTTGCTTGCATAAGTGCCCCAAAACGAATCATTTGCCGTGGGTTGCGCATATCTGCCAGAAATAACAAGCTGTCCCTCCCCTGTCAGTTTCCAATCCAAACCACAGTATTTTCCGTATGCCACTACTTTATGAAGCAAAATAGATTTACCACTATTCTGAGGCAATTTTCCATATATTTTCTGGTCCTCCGATATCATGGCATGCGGTAAATCTACATCGGTCAACAGATATTTCGGTGTGTGTATTATTTCAAGATTATTACACCCTTCCAACATACAATCTGCCCTAAGAACCCTAGAACAATTCATATTACTCATATCAAGCGTATGGATTCTCGTACAATCTGCAAACCAATATGCCATACTAAAAACATTTGTAGCATCCACAGTTACTTTATCAAAATATGCCCTATACTCATGCCATGGATATTCTTCAGATACTTTTGCAACTCTCGCCGTACTTTTTCCGGTAATTACAAGTGTACGATTCTTGGTAATATACCAATCCATGCCATCCTGCTCCCCGTAAAAAAGAGTTGCATATAAAATTAAATCGTTCTCACTATTCATCGGAAATTTTTGATAAGCAACCATGTCCGCATCAACCATTATCCGGGGTAATGTAACAGACATTGTAAGGTTCTTAAATACCTTTATCTTCGAAAGGCCGGTGCAACCATCAAACATTGCCGTTGCTTTGGTCAATCCTGATACATCCAAAGTGCTTAAATCTATTTCCATTAATCTGCTACAGTCTTTAAACATGTAGCTCATATCCTGCACAGTTTTCGTATCAAAATTGGTCATATCCACACTGATAATATTATAGCATCCGTCAAACCAATATGCTGTAGACAGCACATTCTCCGCATCGATAACCACACGGTCAAATGCCCCCGTCAAGGACTGCCACGGCCAGTGAGCATTCTCTGGCAAAGTCGTGGCTGTGTTTCTACCACTGATTACAAGCTCTCCATTGGGAATAATATACCATTCCATTCCATCTATTTCGCCTCGACTGGTAGCCTTATGTAAATATATTGATGAGGCCAAATTCTTAGGAAGCTGTGTATATTTTGTATACTCACGTCCATGAATTTCGTACATAGGACTAGGCAGCTCGATGTTCAGTGACAGATTGCAGGCTGTAGTCACCTTCTGCAAACACAAACAACCGGTCAGCATATCATCCGCATTGGTTACTTTGCTCATATCAAATCCACCAATATCCAATGTTTCTAGTTTGGAACACCCCTTAAACATAAGCTGCATTGTTTGTACTTGAGCAGTAGAAAACGCTGTCAAATCAATTTTCTGAAGTTCTGTACATCCTGTGAACCAATATGCTGTAGTTTTTACCCCTGTTGCATCCACCATTGCACTCTTCACAACATCTGCATATTCGTGCCAAGGCCAATCGGTTCTTACCGTACCCTCCACATTGTTGTACTGTCCCCCAATGTACAACACGTCATTACCTGTTATCTTCCAAGTAAGCCCATCTATTGTACCTGATTCAATTACATCCGCATATAACCAAATACCTTCCGATAAATTCTTGGGTAAATAGGTATCATATACTGTTCCATTCTCATCCGTCAGCTTTTGGGGCACCTCCACATCTACCTGTAAATTAGGCATACATTTCAGCATACATAGCGAATCCAGACCGGATAACATATCTTTACCATTCGAAAGCTTAGAACAATCAAACTGCGACAGATCCAAACGACTCAAGCTGCGACATTCAGAAAACATTTCTGACATATTCGTAACATTACTTGTGTTAAAACTACTCAAATCCAATGCCGTTAGATTGTAACAATTTTTGAACATATAATCCATATTCTGTACATTAGATGTATCAAAACTACTTACATCCAATGTTTTTAGAACATGACAACCCGAAAACATATTACTCATGTAAACAACATTGTGCGTATTAAAATGACTCACATCCACATTGTACAAATACTGACAACCGCTAAACATACCTCCCATACTACGCACGTTTGCCGTATCAAAACCACTCACATCTAAAAAAGAAAGCTTGTAACATTCAGCAAACATACGCGTCATACGCGTCACCTTCGACGTATCAAAACCACTCACATCCAAGGAGCTTAAACTCGAACAAAAGTCAAACATACTCTCCATGCTAACAACATTTTCAGTGCAAAAGCCACTGACATCCACCTGCGTCAGACTTGAACATTCATAAAACATTGTATACATACTCTCTACATTAGAAGTATCAAAACCACTCACGTCTATTTTACGCAAAAGTGTACAGTGCTCAAACATTCCACTCATATCACGGACATTACCGGTTTCAAAACCACTAACATCTACTTCCGTTAAATAATAGCAATGCGAGAACATATAACTCATGTCAATTACACTCGATGTATCGAAATGGCTTATGTTAAGCAGAGCAAGACGATAACATAAACTAAACATATCTTTCATACTTCGCACCTTGCTCGTGTCAAAGCTGTCCAAATTCAACTCAGACAGTCTTGAACAGCCCATAAACATGCCTTCCATGTCCACCACGCTACTTGTATCAAATCCACCGATATCTAAATCCACCAATGCATCACAATAGTAAAACATAGAATCCATGTCTTCCACATTGGTCGTATTAAAATCACTCAAATCAAGTTCTGTTAATGACCTGCAGATAGCAAACATCCCCATCATATCAGTAACACTAGAAGTATCAAACTCTTTAAAGTCAACTTCCGCCAGCTTAGTGCAATTGTGAAACCAATATCTTGTAGACTTCACGTCCTCTGCCGTCACAACCGCTTTGGTAATCCGGTCACAATACGGATACCAAGGAATCTCGGTATACTTTATTTTGGTTGCTACAGCATCTGTGTCCTTTCCACCAATATATATTACTCCATCGGAAGTTACCTTCCATGTGATACCATGCATCTCACCAGAGCCAAGCACGTTTGCTTCACTATTTACCTCCCGTACTACCACATCTTCGGCAACATCCCCTTCAGATATGCAGCCCTCTGACACATCACCATCTGTCACATCCGAACCATCCTCCGTTGCACCAGTTAACTTCGGAATATTTTCGGATATAACAACAGCAGAGCCATCCCCATTGGACACCTCTGCCATTAACATCTCATTCTGCGCCGGTGCAACATCTGCCGCCTGAACATAATCCACACCAGACACAAGCATCGTTACTGCCAGTAACCATGCCATCATTCTCTTTAGATTTTTCATTTTTCTTCCCCTTTACATTGCTTATCCATACGATTAGTACAACACTTCTACTATATCCTTAATTACCATAAAGTGTCAAGATAAAGGTCTTTGACACAAAAAAGGCAGTACCCCAAGAGTTTGACACTCTCACGAATACTGCCTTCAAATTCATATTATGTAGAATAAATCCTAATCTCTTGGCTTATACCAAAGGATACTTGTCGGTGAGCTCCTGAACGATTGCTCTTGCCTCTGCAACCTTCTCCTCGCCACCCTTGATTACCATTGCAATTGCCTCAGCAATCTTGTCCATATCCTCGGTGTTCATGCCTCTGGAGGTAACTGCGGGAGTACCAAGACGTACACCGCTGGTTACGAAAGGAGACTGAGGATCGTTGGGGATGGTGTTCTTGTTACAGGTAATGTGAGCTGCATCAAGAAGCTTCTCTACAGCCTTACCGGTAAGACCAAAGTTGGTCAGATCAACCAGCATCAGGTGATTATCGGTACCGCCGGACACAATCTTGATACCTCTGTCCATCAAGCCCTTGCACAGAGCCTGTGCATTGTCTGCGATGTTCTTCTGATAGGTCTTGAACTCGTCGCTGAGTGCCTCCTTGAAGCAAACTGCCTTTGCAGCAATTACATGCATCAGAGGGCCACCCTGGATGCCGGGGAAGATAGCCTTGTTGAAGTTGTACTTCTCAGCAGCTTCCTTGTTGCAAAGAATCAGACCGCCACGAGGACCTCTCAGGGTCTTGTGGGTAGTGGTGGTTACAACGTCAGCGTAAGGAATGGGGCTGGGATGGATGCCTGCTGCCACCAGACCTGCGATGTGAGCCATATCTACCATCAATACTGCACCAACCTCATCAGCAACCTCACGGAACTTCTTGAAGTCGATGGTACGAGCGTAAGCAGATGCACCTGCGATGATCAGCTTAGGCTTAGCCTCCAGTGCAATCTCACGAAGCTTATCGTAATCGATAAAGCCCTCGTCATTTACACCGTAAGGTACAATGTTAAAATACTTACCGGACATATTTACGGGCTTCCGTGTGTCAAATGTCCGCCGTGATCAAGGTTCATACCCATAATGGTATCGCCGGGCTGGCAGATTGCAAACTGAACTGCCATGTTCGCCTGTGCACCGGAGTGAGGCTGAACGTTTGCATAATCACAACCAAACAGCTCCTTTGCTCTCTCAATAGCAAGGTTCTCTACTACGTCTACGCAGTCACAACCGCCGTAGTATCTCTTGCCGGGATAACCTTCTGCATATTTGTTGGTGAGGGGGCTGCCCATGGTAGCCATTACAGCCTTGCTTACCCAGTTCTCGGAAGCAATCAGCTCGATATGACTGTTCTGTCTAGCCTGCTCATCCACTATGGCCTGTGCGATCTCGGGATCCACAACCTTTACTTCATCCAATGAATACATATCTCATCCTCCTGTTTGATACTTTAACCCAATATACAATTAAAGCTTTGTCTCCGATTATATCACAGTTTCCCAAGAATGCAAAGAAAATATTTGCAATAAAATATCCCCTCATATATAATGTGTTATTGTAGACATTAACGAGCCCCCGGCTTGTGCATAATAAATCATGAATTTGAAGAAAGAAGGTAGTCCCATGACAACCAATGAAAAAGCTCTGATGCTTCACGAACAGTGGAACGGCAAATTAGAAACCGTATCCAAGACTCCCGTAAAATCCCGCGAGGACCTTACTCTCTGCTACACTCCCGGTGTTGCGGAGCCCTGCAAGGTCATTGCCCAGGATAAGGAAGCAGCATATAAATATACCATGAAAGCTAACACGGTTGCCGTAGTTTCTGACGGTAGCGCGGTATTGGGACTTGGCAACATCGGCCCCCACGCAGCAATGCCCGTTATGGAAGGAAAGGCCGTTCTGTTTAAAGAATTCGGCGGAGTAAACGCTGTGCCTATCTGCTTGGACACCCAGGATACCGAGGAAATTATCAAAGCCGTGACCTGGCTTGCTCCCGGATTCGGTGGTATCAATTTGGAGGATATCAGTGCTCCCCGCTGTTTTGAAATTGAGGAACGCTTAAAAGCCACCCTTGACATTCCCGTGTTTCATGATGATCAGCACGGTACAGCAATCGTAGTTTTAGCCGGCATTATCAACGCCCTCAAAGTTGTAGGCAAACAGAAAGAAAACTGCCGCGTAGTGGTAAACGGTGCAGGAAGTGCCGGCGTTGCCATTACCAAGCTTTTACTGACCTATGGCTTTACCAATGTCATCATGTGTGACAAAGTGGGCATCGTATCCAAAGACACAGAAGGCTTAAACTGGATGCAGCAGAAAATGGCAGAAGTAACCAATTTAAATAACGAAACCGGTTCTCTTGCTGACGCTATGAGGGGCGCTGACATCTTTGTGGGCGTATCGGCTCCCGGCATTGTAAGCGCTGAAATGGTTGCGTCCATGAACAAGGACGCCATCCTCTTTGCCATGGCCAATCCTGTTCCTGAAATCATGCCTGATGTAGCCAAGGCTGCAGGCGCTAAAGTTGTGGGTACCGGCCGCAGCGACTTCCCCAATCAGGTCAACAATGTAGTTGCTTTCCCCGGCATCTTTAAGGGTGCTTTGGAAGGACGCGCCACTCAGATTACCGAGGAAATGAAACTGGCTGCTGCAAATGCTATTGCAAGCCTTGTACCCGAAAATGAGTTGAACGAAGACAACATTCTGCCCGAAGCCTTCAATCCCAAGGTGGCCCAGCTGGTAGCCGAGGCAGTAAAGTCCCACATATAATTTGTATGAACAAGCCGAATTTCATGATTTTACAAACAGAAACAACGCAGGACGGCATATCCAATCTAAAATGGCATGGCAAACCCTACTATTCCCTGGATGCTTACTGCAAAAACACATTTCATCATAAATGTTATAAAATAGCCCTGAATGCCCACATGAGCTGTCCCAATCGGGACGGCACCCTGGACACTCGGGGCTGTATCTTCTGTAGCCAAGGAGGAAGCGGCGACTTTGCCGTTTCTACCCCCGGACAAAGTATGGATAGCCAGCTCCAAAAAGGTCTGGCACTATTAAAAGGCAAAACTGTTGGTAACCACTTCATCGCTTATTTTCAGGCCTATACCAACACCTATGCTCCTGTGGACTACTTAGAACAGGTATATCGTGCCGCACTAAATCACCCGGATATCTGTGGCATCTCCATTGCCACCAGACCGGACTGTGTTCCTGCAGAAGTGCTGGAACTTTTATCCCAACTGCAAAAGGAATACTCCCACAAATTTATCTGGATTGAGCTGGGGCTGCAAACCATTCATGATGCAACAGCAACCTTTATACGAAGAGGCTATCCCCTCTCCTGCTTTGAAGACTGTATGGAACGACTTCATGCCGTAAATATTCCGGTTATCGTACATGTGATTCTGGGCTTACCGGGTGAAAACAAAAAACACATGCTTCAGACCGTCAAATATCTCAACACATGCACGCCTTTCGGTGTAAAGCTTCAGCTGTTACATGTTCTGAAGGACACAGACCTTGCCTGGCACTATGAGAAAAACACCTTTGCTGTTTTATCCAAGGATGAATATCTGGAAATATTAACTGACTGCCTGACCCATCTGTCCCCGGACATTGTTGTACACCGGGTGACCGGAGACGGTCCCAAAGACTTGTTGCTGGCTCCTCTTTGGAGCTGCAACAAAAGAGATGTATTAAATTCCCTGCACCGCAAAATGCGGGAGGAAAACCTGTATCAAGGCAAATACTATGACAAACCATAAAAAGGAGCAATTTTCATGCTGCAAGATCCCTTAACACTCTATAAATTAATCGTACTCTATATGCTAAATCGCGTGACCTTTCCTCTGACCACCGCACAAATCAGCAACTTTATCCTGGAGCGGGAATACACTGACTTCATGACCCTTCAGCTGGCCATCAGCGAACTGACGGACGCAGGCATGATTTCCCCTCAGACCATGGGCAACCGCACCCATCTGGCCATTACCAAAGAAGGCATCCAGACTCTGAACTACTTTGGCAACCGCGTTGGCGACTCCATCCGTCAGGACATCGACAACTACTTCCGTGAAAACGAGATGACCCTGCGCAATGAAGTATCCGTTCAGAGTAATTACTACAAATCCACCTCCGGTGAGTACGAGGCACATCTGGTGGCCAAGGAAAAGGGCATTTCTCTGGTAGACATCACTCTCTCCGTCCCCACGGAGGAAGTGGCTGTAGCAATCTGTGATAACTGGCAAAAGAAAAATGAAAAGGTGTACCAGTATCTGATACAGGAGTTGTTCTAGTGCACCTGTAACATCTTACGAAATATGATGATACAAAAATCCCACCATGGTCTTCACCATAGTGGGATTTTTATTACCTCATGGATTCATTTTACTATTTGCGGTAATCTACACTAACACTGACATAGGAAGGCTTCGCATTGGACGCACCATCCTCAAAAGTAACCGCCAGCTTTAAAGTGTACTTTTTGCCGGCTTTCAAAGAAGCAGTATCCTTAACGTAGATGATACCCGTTCCATCCGCTCCTGGCTTATAACCGAAGGTATCGGAAGCAGATGCCAGCTTCACGCTCTTGATCTCTCCAACCTGCTTAGCAGCTACATCAATGGTAATTTCTTCGCCGTAAGCAACTCCCTTTGCCGTTTCAAACAGTACAATACTCTTGGTACTCTGGGTCAGCTTGGGATTCTTTTGTTTGGGTGTAATCTTAATCTGGCTCTTCAAGCCCACTCCGGAATCCAAAGTTACATAAACACCCAGCTGATATGCACTGCCGGATTTCAAAGCTTTTCCGCTCTGCGCCTTAATTACAATATTACCATTCTCAAGCTCTGCCTCAAACTTGCCGGCATTCACACCGTAAAGCTCTACTGCTGCAATGGTATCGGTGTAATTCTTAAGGGTAGGTGTTGCCACAACACAAGTATTCTCACGATCCAAAAGATCAATACTTCCCTTAGTCTTAAAGCTGACAGATGCAGCCTTCTTGGCCAGCGCCACCGAAACCTTCAAGGTACCGGTAACCGGCATATTCTCCTTAGAGTATGCAGTTACCACAAAGGTATAGCTGCCTGCCTTTTTAAAGTAACCGGTATCAGCAATACCTGCCTTGATTGCTCCACCCTTCATGTAAATTTCCATAGCACCGTCATCCAACACTGCCTGGGACTTGGCATCCTTACCCTTTATCTGGGTCTTGGCATCATCATACGCAAGATTCTCAAAGCCCTTCACATAAGCATCCACTGTAACTGCATCGTAAGCACCCAATGCATATGCGGTATTCAGGGTAACTGTCTTAGCTGCAAAAGTTAACACAGGTGCTTTACCAATCTTTAAGCTGCACTTGGCCGTCGCTTTTACGCCGTCAATCCAGCTGCTATTGGTAATAGTGTAGGTCAGCTTGCCGGCCTTAGCACCCTTCAATGCCTGAATCTGAGGGAAATCTACGCCCTTATTACTTGTATACTTATAATTACTTAAAGCATTTACAGAAACTGCATAACCATTCTCTGCTAATACATCCTCACCGCTGGTCTTGTTAAACAATACAATCTCGGTAGTATCTGCAAGAGTCTCAGGATACAGGGTTGCAGACTGAGGTGTTGCAGTGATGGTAGGAAGCTTCTTGTTTACAGACAAAGTAATCTTCTTCTCGTAGGAAGCCTCATCTGTATAACCTGCAAATGTTACCTTGATGGTACCCTTGTTGGCAGTCTTTGCATAGTTATTGGCATTGGCATTCTCTGCTTTCACGATAAGCGCATGCTCACCAACATACACTTTATCTGTCACAAGACGCGCACTGCCGAGACTGGCGCTCGAAGTGTAGGTAATATCTGCAATATCTGCATCCGTTACTACCTCGACCCAACCACGTCCATTCTTCTCATAAAGATTAATGGGATACTGCTTCAAAGTAACCTTAGGTGCAGTCTGCACCACCTTGATCTTGATGGGCAGCTCGTAACTTACCTCTTCCTTTGCGGAAGTCTTTGCCAGAATCTTTACTGCATAAGACCCCTTCTTGATATTCTCTCCGGACTTAATGCCGATGGTATAGGTGTTACCTGTCACATATTTTACTTCAAATCCGGTAGCGGTACCCTTCTTGGCATCTACCACCGTCAAACTATTTTTATCAATTGCATATCCATCTGAAGGAAGCAGGGTAATGGAACCCACTGCATTTTTCAGATAACGGTTTATAGTAACATCCTTTTCCACCAGACGGGGCTTGCTATCCTTAACTGTTACCTTAAAGGAGGTGGAGTATCCACCGTTTTTCGCAGCAGTAACCGTAACAATGGAAGTACCCTTGCCAAGTACGGTCAAAGTCACCTTTCCACTCTTATCTGCCACAACCTTTGCAACGCTGGTGTCGCTGGACTTCCAGGTAAATGCCACATCAGAAATCGCCTCACCGTAACCGAAAGCACCGGCAGTCAAATCATAGGTTACTGCATCTGTGATATTTACAAGTCCTGCCAGGTTCTTTAAAGCTACTGCCTTGCCATCCTTTGATGCAGTCACAACAATCTCATCCACAACTGCGTAATCGCTTACCGTTACACTAATAGATTCCTCAAACCAAGTCTTGTCTAAATCTGCTTTCTCTACAGAAACGGCCTTGCCATCTCTGTTCAAAACAACTTTTGCCGTAACAGCCGTATTCTTGCTAATCTTAGAACCGGCAATAGTCGCTTCCAAGGGATTAGCAGATGCAGTCACCTTTACATTACCGGCATTGGCACTTTTCCACTCAACCTGATAATCTGCCTTAGAAAGCGTTCCTCCCTCTGTCAAAAGCTCCACAGAAGCCTTGTAGCTCTTGCCAATCTGCACAATACTTGCACCATCAACCGCAATGCCGGTCACAGTAATACCGGTTACGGTTACATCCTCCAAAACAGCGCTCTGATAGCCCTCCTTACTTAATAGAACATCGTAGGTATGTACGCCTGTTTCCACTTCATAGGGAACCTTCCACTCTGCCTTGATACCGTCAGGAGCAGTAATGGGAAGTTCCTGCAGATTAGAATACACATTAGACACTACGGTCAGGTTGTTATTCTTCTCAATCTGCTTGCGGATTGTATTAAGCTCCGCATCAGTCCACTTTTTGATAATCTCCACATGACAACTTGCAGTAATCTCTGCATTCTCCAGAGAAGTTGCCACAATATCTGTCTCGCCGTATCCGGTGATAGTTACCACACCATTTGCATCTACAGTTGCCACTTTCTCATTGTTGGAAGTGTATACTACTGCTTTGTTCTGTGCAGTGGTGGGAAGAACGGTAGCCTTCAAGGTTACCTGCTTGCCCATTGCCTCCTCACCAGCAAAGAAAATATCAGTACGATTTAACTGGATCGTTTTTACAAAAATTCCTAACTCTGTCCGATTCTTAAATGCATAACCGTTCTTGGTAGCAAACTCCTCTGCCGCAGAGCCGGGCACACCATAAACAGTAAGCTTCTCATAAGTACCTTCCAGCGCATTGTCACTGATTTCCGTTACTGTCTCTGGAATATAAAGAGTCTCCAAGGCGGAACAATATTGAATCACTTTGGCAGGCAAAACTTCCAATCTGTCAGGTAAATAAATTGCTTTCAACTTACTGCATGAAACAAAGGGCCTTGTTGCACCGGTATTATTTTCAAAAACAAAAGTGGTTGCACTTCCGTTTGCAAATATTACTTCTTCCAAATTTTCGCAATACGCAAATGCCAATGACCCCATCGAAACCAAAGAACCTGGGATTGTTAACACCCCGCTCACACCGGAACTATAAAATGCCCGTTGCGTAATCGTAGTAAGTCCTTCATTTAATTCCACGGTTCCCAAATCGGTACAGCCGCTAAATGCGCTGTTCCCTATGGTACGCAAAGAAACCGGACACTCAATAGATTTTAAAGCTTTACAGTTTCTGAAGGCCTCCTGTTCAATGGTATGTACGTTCGCTCCAAACTTCACCTGGGTCAATACATAGCAATCCGCAAACATCATTGCAGGTACATTGGTGGCCCTCTCCGGCAAACTTACCTTAGTCAAGCCCTTACACAGGAAGAAAATCTGAGAATTTCCGCCACTGTCACCAAATGTCAATGTCTCCGCTGTTCCATCAGCAAATACTACCTCGGTCAGGCTGTCACAATAAGCAAAAGCACTTCTACCTAGGTTAGTCACAGAACCAGGAATGGTCAACTTACCGCTCACACCGGAACTATAAAATGCCAGTCTGCTAATAGTAGTAAGTCCCTCATTCAACTCTATTGCACCCAAATTGCTACAGCCGCTAAATGCACTGTTTCCTATGGTACGCAGGGAAGCAGGCAATTCTACCCCCTTCAGCGCCATACAATTTCTGAATGCCTCCTGTTCAATGGTCTGTACGTTTGCTCCAATTTTGACCTGGGTCAATACACTACAGTCTGCAAACATCATTGAAGGTACATTAGTGGCTCTCTCCGGCAGGGTTACCTTCGTCAAGCCCTTACTAAAGGCAAAAATCTGTGAATTTCCGCCAATATCACCAAATGTCAACGTCTCTGCTGTTCCATCGGCAAATACTACCTCTGTCAGGCCGTTGCAATATGTAAATACACTTCTACCTACATTGCTCACAGAACCAGGGATAGTCAACTTACCGCTTACACCAGAACTATAAAATGCATTCGTTTCAATGGTAGTAAGTC
>JAZQFO010000167.1:0-11363 GCA_045539535.1 Acetatifactor sp. | reverse complement strand
TGAGAAGGCAAGAGAGGTGCCTGACACTTCCCTGAAGGTTCCTCATGGTGAGTATGGTATTGTTGTGGATGCTAAGGTATTTACCAGAGAGAACAGCGACGAGCTGGCTCCCGGTGTAAATCAGGCAGTTCGCATTTATATTGCACAGAAGAGAAAGATTTCCGTAGGTGACAAGATGGCTGGTCGTCACGGTAACAAGGGTGTAGTTTCCCGTGTGCTTCCTGTTGAGGATATGCCTTATCTGCCCAACGGACGTCCTCTTGATATCGTGCTGAATCCTCTGGGCGTACCTTCCCGTATGAATATTGGACAGGTACTTGAGATTCACTTGTCCCTGGCTGCAAAAGCATTGGGCTTTAACGTTGCAACGCCTGTATTTGACGGTGCAAACGAGCGCGATATTATGGATACTCTGGATTTGGCGAATGACTATGTAAATCTGGAGTGGGAAGAATTTGAGAAGAAGTACAAGGCAGATTTGTTGCCTGAGGTTCTGGAATATCTGTCCGAGAACAGAGACCATAGAGAGCTCTGGAAGGGCGTTCCTCTTTCTCGTGATGGTAAGGTTCGTCTGCGTGACGGTAGAACCGGAGAGTACTTTGACAGTCCTGTAACCATCGGCCACATGCATTATTTGAAGCTGCATCACTTGGTAGACGATAAGATTCATGCTCGTTCTACCGGCCCGTACTCCTTAGTTACCCAGCAGCCTTTGGGTGGTAAGGCACAGTTCGGTGGTCAGCGTTTCGGTGAGATGGAGGTTTGGGCACTGGAGGCATACGGTGCATCTTACACTTTGCAGGAGATTCTGACTGTGAAGTCTGATGACGTTGTGGGTCGTGTGAAGACCTACGAGGCAATTATCAAGGGTGACAACATTCCTGAGTCCGGTATTCCTGAGTCCTTCAAGGTATTGCTCAAGGAGTTGCAGGCTCTGGGTCTGGATGTGCGTGTGCTTCGTGAGGATCAGACCGAGGTTGAGATCATGGAGACCATCGATTACGGTGACAGCGATTATCGCTATGAGATGGAAGGCGATCGTAAGTATGATGATTACGACAATAACTCTCTGGGAGAGATGGGCTATCAGGCACAGGAATTTGACGAAAGTGGCGAACTGATTAGCGCAGAGGATGATTTCTCAGATGATGCCGGATTCGACGATGATGACTTCGGCGACGACGAATTGTAAAAGAAGGGAGTACCAAAATGTCAGAAACAAGAGTAGAGAATTACCAGCCTATGACATTTGATGCAATCAAAATTGGATTGGCATCACCTGATAAGATTCGTGAGTGGTCCCACGGCGAGGTATTGAAGCCTGAGACAATCAACTACAGAACCTTAAAGCCTGAAAGAGATGGTTTGTTCTGTGAGAAAATTTTCGGACCCAGCAAGGACTGGGAGTGTCATTGTGGTAAATACAAAAAGATTAGATATAAAGGTGTAGTCTGTGACCGATGTGGTGTTGAAGTTACTAAGGCCAGCGTTCGTAGAGAGCGTATGGGTCACATTGAGCTTGCAGCGCCTGTATCACACATCTGGTACTTCAAGGGAATTCCCAGCCGTATGGGATTGATTCTTGATTTGTCTCCCAGAGTACTGGAGAAGGTGTTGTACTTTGCATCTTACATTGTACTTGATAAGGGTGAGTCCAATCTGGACTACAAGCAGGTGCTCTCTGAGAAAGAGTATCAGGATGCAAGAGAGACCTGGGGCAACAAGTTCCGTGTAGGAATGGGTGCAGAGGCAATCAAGGAGCTTTTGCAGGCAGTTGATTTAGAGACTGAAGCTGTAGAGCTTAAGGTAGGCCTTAAGGAGTCTTCCGGTCAGAAGCGTGCACGTATCATCAAGAGACTTGAGGTTGTAGAGGCATTCCGTGGTTCAGGCAATCTGCCTGAGTGGATGATTATGGATGCAGTTCCCGTAATCCCCCCCGATCTTCGTCCTATGGTTCAGTTGGATGGTGGACGTTTTGCTACTTCCGATTTGAATGATCTGTATAGAAGAATTATCAACAGAAACAATCGTCTGAAGAGACTGCTGGAGCTTGGCGCACCTGACATTATCGTGCGTAACGAGAAGCGTATGCTTCAGGAAGCTGTTGATGCTTTGATTGATAACGGCAGACGTGGACGTCCCGTAACCGGCCCCGGCAACAGAGCACTGAAGTCTCTGTCTGATATGCTGAAGGGTAAATCCGGACGTTTCCGTCAGAACCTGTTGGGTAAGCGTGTAGACTACTCCGGACGTTCCGTTATTGTAGTTGGACCTGAACTGAAGATTTATCAGTGTGGTCTGCCCAAGGAGATGGCAATCGTGCTGTTCAAGCCCTTCGTAATGAAGGAGCTGGTGGCAAGAGGCATCAGCCAGAATATTAAGAATGCAAAGAAGCTGGTAGAGAGACTGGACACCAGTGTTTGGGATGTGCTGGAAGAGGTTATCAAGGAGCATCCCGTAATGCTGAACCGTGCACCGACTCTGCACAGACTGGGTATTCAGGCATTTGAGCCCATCCTGGTAGAGGGTAAAGCAATTAAGCTTCATCCCTTGGTATGTACCGCGTTCAATGCGGACTTCGATGGTGACCAGATGGCTGTGCATCTTCCTTTGTCCGTTGAGGCACAGGCAGAGTGTAGATTCCTGCTGCTGTCCCCCAACAACCTGCTTAAGCCTTCTGATGGTGGTCCTGTGGCAGTTCCTTCCCAGGATATGGTTCTGGGTATCTACTACCTGACTCAGGAGAGACCCGGTGTATTGGGTGAAGGAAAGTTCTTCAAGAGCGTAAACGAAGCTATCTTGGCTTATGAGAATAAAGCGATTACACTGCACTCCAAGATTAAGGTGCGTGTAAGCAAGACAAATGCAGAGGGTGAGGTTATAACCGGTACTGTAGAGTCTACTTTGGGAAGATTCTTGTTCAATGAGATTCTTCCTCAGGATCTTGGATTTGTTGACAGAAGCAATCCTGAAGATTTCCTGAAGCTGGAAGTTGATTTCCACGTAGGCAAGAAGGGTCTGAAGCAGATTCTTGAAAAGGTTATTAACACCCATGGTGCATCCAAGACTGCAGAGGTTCTTGATGACGTTAAGGCAATCGGTTACAAGTACTCCACAAGAGCTGCTATGACCGTATCCATTTCCGATATGACCGTGCCTGAGAAGAAGCCTGAGATGTTGGCTGAGGCCCAGAAGACTGTAGATAAGATTTCCGCAAACTTCAGACGTGGTCTGATTACTGAGGAAGAGCGTTATCGTGCAGTAGTTGAGACATGGAATGAGACCGATAAGGAGCTTACTGATGTGCTGCTTAAGGGTCTTGACAAGTACAACAACATCTTCATGATGGCGGACTCCGGTGCGCGTGGTTCCAACCAGCAGATTAAGCAGTTGGCAGGTATGCGTGGTTTGATGGCGGATACAACCGGTAGAACCATTGAGTTGCCTATTAAGTCCAACTTCCGTGAGGGTCTGGACGTTCTGGAGTACTTCATGTCTGCACACGGTGCTCGTAAGGGTCTGTCCGATACGGCGCTTCGTACAGCTGACTCCGGTTACCTGACCAGACGAATGGTTGACGTATCTCAGGAGCTTTCCATCCGTGAGGTGGATTGCTGTGAGGGCAAGGATGAGATCCCCGGAATGGTAGTTAAGGCCTTCATGGATGGTAAAGAGACCATCGAGGGTCTGAAGGATAGAATTACCGGACGTTACGCTTGTGAGGAGATCAAGGATAAGGATGGCAAGGTAATCGTTAAGAGAAATCATATGATTACTCCCAGCCGTGCTGCTAAGATCTTAAGTGTAGGTGTAAATGAGAACGGTGAACCTATTGAAGAAGTTAAGATTCGTACTATTTTGACCTGTCGTTCTCATGTAGGTATCTGTGCAAAGTGTTACGGCGCTAACATGGCTACCGGTGAGGCAGTTCAGGTTGGTGAAGCAGTTGGTATTATTGCAGCACAGTCCATCGGTGAGCCCGGTACACAGCTTACCATGAGAACCTTCCATACCGGTGGTGTGGCAGGTGATGATATCACACAGGGTCTTCCCCGTGTAGAGGAGCTTTTCGAGGCTCGTAAGCCTAAGGGACTTGCAATCATTGCTGAGTTCGGCGGTAAGGCTGAAATCAGAGATACCAAGAAGAAGCGTGAGGTTGTCATCACCAATAATGAGACCGGCGAATCCAAGGCATATTTGATTCCTTACGGTTCCCGTATCAAGATTGTGGACGGACAGATGCTGGAGGCCGGCGATGAGCTGACTGAGGGTAGTGTAAATCCTCATGATCTGTTAAAGATTAAGGGTATTCGTGCAGTACAGGATTACATGCTCCGTGAGGTACAGCGTGTATATCGTCTGCAGGGTGTAGATATTTCCGATAAGCATATCGAGGTTCTGGTTCGTCAGATGTTGAAGAAGGTGCGTATTGAGAATAATGGTGATTCCGATTTCCTGCCCGGTACATTGGTAGATGTGCTTGAGTATGAGGAAGCAAATGAGAAGCTGGTTGCTGAGGGTAAGGAGCCTGCAGACGGAAAGCGCATCATTCTCGGTATTACCAAGGCAGCTTTGGCAACGGATTCCTTCCTGTCTGCTGCATCCTTCCAGGAGACCACCAAGGTTCTTACTGAGGCGGCTATCAAGGGTAAGGTGGATAACCTGATTGGTTTGAAGGAGAATGTAATTATCGGTAAGCTGATTCCTGTTGGTACAGGTATGAAGAGATATCGTAATACAATTCTCAGCACCGATAAGGTGATGGATATTGCTTTTGAAGAGGAAGCAATGGCTGAAGAGGTTGTAGAAACCGTGGAGTCAAACGACGCTGAATAAAAATTCAATGAACGCTGCAGTACAAAAAGTGCTGCAGCGTTTTTTGCACAGAGGGGTTTTTTGAGGGGGACAAATATGGATAAACTATTTAGAGGATTTACAAGGAAGACAATCTATGCACTGTTAGGAAGTGGAATTGTGTTGATGTTTACGTCTGTTTTGGAGACGTTAAAGGACGCGTCGGAGAGGACAATTTCTCCAAACGCGCTTATGGCTATTGGAGTAGGAACGTTGATATTTGGGTTTGTTGCAAAATATTTTTACATGGATCCTAAAAAAATGGAGCTGGATTTTTATACACCGGACAGTGAATTACATGAGAAAATCTGCCGGGAATGTGCACAAATACGGTATGAACTCAAGAATGGAGAACGTTACGCTGCAATGGTGGTTGTTTTTATGCTGGTAGCATATATATCTATGGCAATTTACATGAGCAGCCTTGAGGAGATATCTAGTGCGAAAGCTTTTTTGGGAGGGCTGTTTGCCTGGTGCCTTATTCCGGGATTTATTGCTGCGATACCGACTTCCTTTATATGGAACTATATATACAACAAGAAAATGGCCAGAATTGCAAACGGGGAATATCTTGTGGCAGAGGCTATGGTAACAGAGAGCTATAGAATTCGCGTGCCTAACAAAAGAAGAATCTCCTATAAGTATTTTGTTATGTTAGAGGACTGCTTTGGCGTAAAAGGAAATTTTGTGATTTCTGAGGAGTACTATAGTGCTATGGATGCGGGGGATACCGTGCTTTTGGTAAAGCCGGAACAGGGAGGTATGTTCCGCAATCATATGGAGCCGATTATAATATGGTAATTCGAATATAAGTTGTAATACATAGTTAGAGAAGCCGATCATCCAAAGTGGGTGGTCGGTTTTTTTGCTTTTGCAGTACGTAAAATGAAAATATATTCATCATATATTGACAAAACAGGTCGGGGGATATAAAATGAAAACAGATTCATTTAAAAGATTGCGTATGAAATGGTGAGAATTATGGATAGGGCAAGAAGGCGGATTATCGAGCAAAATGAGGTTTCCCAAGTATACACTTTTAGATTGGGCCATGTAGAGCAAAAAGTTTTGATAGAAGGGCGGAGCAGGGATTTACCGATTGTGATTTGTCTGCACGGCGGTCCTGGAACGCCGATTCCTTTTTCGGTGGGGTGCAGAGGACTTTTTCCGGAGTTTACGGATAAGTTTATCATGGTGTATTGGGACCAGCTTGGTTGTGGAATTAATGATTATAAGTTACAAGATGAGTTCGGGGTAGATTCTTTTGTGAAGATGACTGCGGATTTGCTTGCAGAGATAAAGAAACTTTTCCCGGGCAATAAGTTGCTTTTATTTGGAATGTCCTGGGGAAGTGTATTGGCACTGAAGGTATTATGTCATGCTCCGGGTATGGTTGATGCAGTGGTTGTATGGGGACAGGTCCTTAAAAATCTCTTTTTGAATGAGGAGGTTTATCATGCGTTAGAACAGGCCGGTTTGTCTGAGAAGAAAATGAGAAGAATCCGGGCTGTTACACCGGAGAATTTTACGGATAAGGATATGCAGCTTGTGGCGGGAAGTGTCCGCAAGTATACAGAGGGAAATGTTAACAAAAAAGGCACGCAGGCACCTATGGGACCCATCATAAAGGGACTGCTTACCAGTCCGGATTACCGCTTCAAGGATTTTAAAGCTATTATGATGAATGGAACCGCCACAAGTACAAGACTATGGCCGGAGCTTTTAAAAATAGATTTGACAAAAGAGCTGCTGGAAGTGAATGTGCCGTATTATGTTTTGCAAGGGGATACCGATATTGTCACATCCACAAAAGAAATTAAGCGAGTGGCGGATGCAAGCAATAATCCCAATTTACATTGCGCAGTAGTGAAGGATTCCGGTCATATGCCCGGCAAGGAAGGCATGGACGCAGTATATCAGACGCTGATGAAGCTTGCGGGGAAACAGTAAAAAGGAGGAAGGTCATGCCTAAGGTAAGTGAAGAATACATTTTAAACAAAAAAAGAATGATTACAGACGCGGCGTATGAGCTTTGTCTGGAGAAGACGGTAAGTACCGTGACCATGCAGGATCTCATCAATCGAACCGGTTTAAGTCAGGGCGGAATCTATCGTTTTTATCGTGATATAGATGAAGTGTTTGCTGATATGCTGGTGACCCTGCGGGAGAAAGTTAATATCAAGCCTAAGGTAGATGCAATATTTGACCGTTCAGAGGAACTGTCTGCAGGCGAGGTTACCAATCAGATTTTTGATGTGCTGGCTGATTTTATGACAGAAGAGTTGATGGGTGTTGAAAAGGTAGATTTTGAATTGTCTGTACTGGCTATGAACGCACCCAAGCGGGTAGATAAAATTTTAGAGGGCGCCGGCGGTGTGGGCAATATGGAGTATATTATGCAGCGGACTTCTGAATTTTTCAGGCAGAAGATGAGCAGTGGTGAGCTGAAGGCCAGAGTTAGCGGCATGGAGCTTTTGACTTATATCTCGTCGGCCTACTCCGGCATCCAGATGAGTTGCATCGTTAACAACTGTTACAAGAAAGGCCCGATGGCAGGATTTTATCAGCCGAAGATGCAGCTTAGGACCTTGGCCAAAACAGTTAATTATCTGTTGGGAGCAGAATGACGGCTTGTCCCGGATAGGAAAGGGGATTGAATTTGCCAAAATCCATTGTGCAAAATGAAGCAAATGGTTATAATAGAAACATCACTGATAAGGAAGGTGCAGATATGAAAGTATTGGTTACAGGTGTAAAAGGCCAGCTTGGCTATGATGTGGTAAAGGAGCTGGAGTCCCGTGGGCATGAAGCTGTCGGCGTGGATATTCAGGAGATGGATATAACTGACGCCGAGAGCGTTGATAAGGTAATCAGTGAGGCGGCTCCGGATGCCGTAATTCACTGTGCAGCTTATACGGCAGTAGACGCCGCTGAGGATAATGAGGAGCTGTGCCGCAAGGTAAATGCGGATGGTCCCCGTAATATAGCAAATGTTTGTAAGAAGTTGGATATCCCTATGATTCAGATTAGTACGGATTATGTGTTTGAGGGTACAGGAGAGACACCTTGGAATCCGGATGACGACAGAGCGCCTGTCAGTGTGTACGGTCAGACCAAATACGAGGGTGAGCTGGCTGTGCAGAATATTCTGGAGAAGTACTTTATCGTACGTATTGCATGGGTGTTTGGTATCAATGGCAAAAACTTTGTAAAGACCATGCTAAACCTGGGTCAGACAAGAGATAAGTTGACAGTGGTGTGTGACCAGTTTGGTTCTCCTACTTATACCTATGATTTGGCAAAGCTTTTGGTAGATATGGTGCAGACGGATAAATATGGCGTGTATCATGCAACCAACGAGGGCTTCTGTAACTGGTATGAGTTTGCCTGTGAAATTTTCAAACAGGCAGGATTAGCTGTTGAGGTTGCACCGGTGACTTCTGATCAGTATCCCACCAAGGCAACCCGTCCCTTGAACAGTCGTATGAGCAAGGACAAGCTTGAAGAAAATGGTTTCGACAGACTGCCCCCTTGGCAGGATGCTCTGGCAAGGTATTTAAAGGAGCTTCAGGATGACCAAAATACAAATTAATAAATACAAAGATATTATCTGGTATGGCCTGTGCATATTCTTCCTGGGAATCATTGACCAGAGACGTGGCAGTGCGGCCGGACATGTGCAGCTTCTATTTGCCAATCTGGTGGGAGTTGCGGTCTTTTGTTTTGTGCTTCCCTCTATGAAAAAGGAATTCTGGCAATGCAAGGCCGTGAAAATCCAGGCAATCATCAGCTGTATCGGGTTGCCAATATTTTGTATGGCAATCAGGCCACATGTGGCAAATTGGAGTTTTTGGAACACAGGTGCTATAGATGTGGTGCTTGCCGGTTTTCTGGTTGCCTATGTGATTTGGGACAGACAAAATATCTTTACAAATTGGAGTGTTATAAAGAGCGGATATTTTGTTGTGATGCTGATGCTTTTGTTAATGATTCTGTCTGTTAACAACACAGTATGGCCGGGATTGTATCTGTTGTTGTTTGGGTGCTTTTATCTGATTGGAATTCCCAAAGACAAACAAGAATACTGTGTGTTGGGTATTTTGAGCGGTCTTGTTCTGTGGTTTGTGGTATTGCAGGTGTTTGCCTTCGGTTTCCGGCATTTTGACTACATTCGTTACAGAGGTGCTTATAAGGGTGAGACACAGAACGGTTTGTTTTACATGGTTGTGTTTTGTGCATGGATAGGCTTGTGGTTGTATGCCCGGTACAAAGGGTGCAAAAAGATATGGATGGCATTGGCGTTTTTGCTGGCAGCCTGCAGTGCGGGACTTTTGCTATTAACAGGTGGCAAGTCCTCGCTTCTGGGAGCGGTGTTAGGTGGCACCACAGCATTTTTACTATACGACCTCTATATAAAGAAGAGTTTGAAACATTGGCTTTTACAACTGTGCGGATTAGGGGTGTGCATTCTGGTGTTGTTCCCGGCAATGTACGGATGCGTGCGTTATTTGCCTACAGTATTGCACCATCCTGTTTGGTTTGATGGCGAATATGATGACGACAGATGTGTGAGGTCCTTTGATCCGAAGAATAGTGAACGATATATTACCTTTGAACAGGTTGTAGAAAAGGACCTGGGAAGAATCCTGAAATACATTGGTGTGACCATTGAGATTGAGGATGGCCAGTGGCATATTCAGACGCCCCTTAGTATCAAGTCGGACGCGGCAGAGCCGGGCAGTTCCAAGGATAATCCTTATCTTTCTGACAAAACGCCCAAGGAGAGTGACGGAAAGATTGACCCCGCAAGAGTTGCCATATGGAGATATTTTTTCAAAAATCTCAATTTTGAGGGGCATAACCGTGTAGCTTTCTATTATAGAGAAGGAAGAGTTTTTGTAAATGCGCACAATATGTTTCTGCATATTGCAGCATATTACGGAATCATTCCCGGGGTTTTGTTCCTGGGAGTGACTTTCTGGTGTCTGGTCCGTCTTTTAAAAAGAAAGGATATGACAGGTATTGTTTTATCAAGTCTGATGATAGCTATTATAACGTATGGAATGTTTGAACAGGCTACCACCACCGGACAGATTACATTATCCATGCTTTTTATCCTATACTATTTTGGATTACAAAAACAAATAAAATAAAAAATATTATTGACAATGCTCTCGCGAACAGTTATACTGATTTAGCGTGCCTTTCTAGGCACCGACTGTACGTGTGAGCATTGTTTTGTGCAGTGCGAAACGTATAAATTACCAAAAATATCCTATAATAAGAAAGAGGTGAAACAGAATGCCAACATTTAACCAGTTAGTAAGAAAGGGACGTCAGACCTCTGTTAAGAAGTCTACTGCACCTGCACTTCAGAAGGGTTACAACTCTCTTCACAAGAAGGCTACCAACGCATCCGCTCCTCAGAAGCGTGGCGTTTGTACCGCTGTTAAGACTGCTACCCCTAAGAAGCCTAACTCCGCTCTGAGAAAGATTGCCAGAGTACGTCTTTCCAACGGTATCGAGGTAACCAGCTACATTCCCGGTGAAGGTCACAACCTTCAGGAGCATAGCGTGGTTCTCATCCGTGGTGGTAGAGTAAAGGACCTGCCCGGTACCAGATATCACATCATCCGTGGTACTTTGGATACAGCAGGAGTTGCAAACAGAAAGCAGGCTCGTTCCAAGTACGGCGCTAAGAGACCTAAAGACGCTAAGAAATAAGGCGAGATGCTTTGTACTACACTAAAACGGAACTAAGAAAAGTGTTGGATTCTGTATTGTTTATATAACGAATGACAGATACACAGCGCGAACACTTGGGGAAACACATGTGAGTACCGATGATTTATTGATTATAATAAGGAGGGAAGAACCGTGCCACGTAAAGGACATATTCAGAAAAGAGACGTATTAGCAGATCCTTTATACAACAACAAAGTGGTTACCAAGCTTATCAACAACATCATGCTTGATGGTAAGAAGGGCGTAGCTCAGAAGATTGTATATGGTGCATTTGCAAAGGTAGAGGAGAAGTCCGGTAAACCGGCTCTCGAAGTATTCGAGGAGGCTATGAACAACATCATGCCTGTTCTCGAGGTAAAGGCAAGACGTATCGGTGGTGCTACCTATCAGGTGCCTATCGAAGTACGTGCTGACAGACGTCAGGCTTTGGGCCTTCGTTGGTTGACCATGTTCTCTCGTAAGAGAAGCGAGAAGACCATGGAGGACAGACTGGCTAACGAGATTCTTGACGCAGCTAACAATACCGGTGCTGCTGTTAAGAGAAAAGAAGACATGCACAAAATGGCAGAGGCAAACAAGGCTTTCGCTCACTATCGTTTCTAATACAAACGGTGCGATCCTGTTTTGCCTGTGCAATTAGACTAAATATAGGAGGAAAAAATCTTGGCTGGAAGAGCATATCCCTTAGAGAGAACCAGAAATATTGGTATTATGGCTCATATCGATGCTGGTAAGACTACCACTACTGAGCGTATCCTGTATTA
>JAZQFO010000166.1:0-2785 GCA_045539535.1 Acetatifactor sp. | reverse complement strand
AGTGTGTTTATGGATACTATGGTGTTGTGTCTGATCACAGGGCTTGCATTTATTTCGTCAGGACTTTTGGGAGCGACGGGGACGGATGGGCAGTTGTTAAACGGAACAGAGCTTACCATTGCGGTATTTGCTGATACATATGGGGTATGGGGTGCCCGGTTTGTCAGTGTCAGTATTGTGTTGTTTGCATTTGCAACCATTGTGGCGTGGGCATATCAGGGAGAAAAGGCTTTTGAATTTTTGATGGGTAAAACACAATATAACATTTGGTATCGCTTTGGATATGCCTTGGCAGTATTTGTGGGAGCTGTATGCTCCTTGGAAGTGGTGTGGAATTTTTCGGATATATGTAATGGGTTAATGGCGGTGCCTAATTTGATTGGAGTATTATTTTTGAGTATGAAACCCGGCGGAATCTGTCAAGAGATTTTGGATTATGACCGGATACATAGTATAAAAGGGGAGCAATAGATAAAGGAGGATTCAAAATGGACAAAATGAAAGAGTTTGAGCTGGCTAAAAAGATTGAAGATGCTATTAATCAGGTGTTTGTGGGCAAAGAAGATGTGGTGGAAAACCTGCTGATTTGTTTGTTTGCGGGCGGTCATGTTTTGCTGGAGGATGTACCGGGAGTGGGAAAAACTACACTTGCCAATGCACTTGCGGGAAGTATTGATTGTAGTATGGGAAGGATTCAGTTTACACCGGATACCTTGCCTTCAGATGTGTTAGGTGTATCTGTATACAATATGAAAACCGGAGAGTTTGATTATAGCAAGGGTGTAGTGATGAATCAGATTGTGTTGGCGGATGAGATTAACCGTACTTCACCCAAGACCCAGGCCAGCCTTTTGGAGGCCATGGCTGAGGGGCGGATTACAGTGGACGGAGTGATTTATGAATTACCGCAACCCTTTATGGTGATTGCAACCCAGAACCCGGTGGAATTTTTGGGGACTTATCCTTTGCCGGAGGCACAGATGGATCGATTTATGATGCGGCTTAGCATCGGTTATCCGGACAAGGAACAGGAAATGCTTATGGCCAGAAAACATCTTGCAGGGGAGACTGCGGACAAGCTTGCGGCAGTTTGTAGCCAAGAGGATGTGCTGGCGATTAGACAAGCAGTTTGGGATATAAAAGTAACAGACCGTGTACTGGCATATATGCAGGATATAGTGGAGTTGACCAGAAAGGAAGAAAATTTCCAGTTGGGGGCGAGCCCCAGAGCATTGCTTGCGTTGATGCGTGCATCTCAGGGCAAGGCTTTCCTGGAAGGTCGAGATTATGTGATGCCGGATGATGTGAAAGCGGTGGCTTGTCAGGTGCTTTTGCACAGATTGTCTCTGACGTCAGATGCAAGAATGCGTAAAGAAAATGCGGCAAAGCTTCTTTATAGTTTGGTGCTTAAAGGTAAGATTCGAACGGAGTAGCTCATGAAAAATAGAAAAGTGCGTAAATGGATATGGCTATTTATATGGGTGCTTACCCTTGTGGGAATCAGTTTTTATGGCGGTGCTGTAAGCTATGGTTTGTTTTGGGGTGTTTTGTTGCTCCCGATCATTTCTTTTATTTATCTGTTATATGTGTATCTTCGCTTTAGTATATATCAGGAAGTAGAGTCCAGACAGTTGGTCTGCGGTCAGCCGGTGCCTTATTATTTTGTACTTAGAAACGAGGACAAGCTGGGATTCGCGGGGATTGCGGTGCGCATGTTTCCGGATTACTTTTATGTGGAAGAATTGGCTGAGGACGCGGAATATGAGCTTTTGCCTGGGGATGAGGTGGTACATAGAACAAAGCTTATCTGCAAATATCGGGGAGAATATGAAGTTGGCGTAAAGGAAGTGATTATTTCGGATTTTCTGGGATTATTCCGCTTTAAGTATCCTATTCCCGGTGCTATTCGGGCAATTGTGCGCCCCAAGCTGGTAGAATTGTCCGAATTAAAGTCGCTTCCTGATGTGGTGGAGCTTAACAGGGAGTCTTTGATGGCACATAATGAGCCGGATGTGGTTGTTCGGGATTATATGCCAGGAGACGGACTTAAGAAAATACATTGGAAGGCTTCGTCACATGCGGGGAAATTGCTGGTAAGGAAAGATACCGGAACGGAGAAACAGGGCGTTACGGTTTTGCTTGATACCCATAGATATAGTGAGGTGAAGCGGGAGTATTTACCCCGTGAGAGTAAATTGTTAGAGGTTCTTTTGGCTCTGACTTATTTTTGGTCAGGCAAGCAGGTGCCGTTTACGGCATTTTATGGGCAAAACAGACCTGTACGTATGAATGTGGCAGGACTTGATCAATTTGAGCGTTTTTATCAGGCGGTTTCGGATATTAGCTTCGATAGTAGGGAGTCTTCCAGAGATTTAATGAGGCAGGTATATCCCAATGGAATGCCGGGAAATGACACAATTTGTGTATGTGTTTTTAGTAGCTGGAATGATGAGTTGATGGCTATGACAGACGAGCTTGTTGACGCCGGTATGTATGTGGTGGCTTACGTGGTAACGGATGAGCAACTGGACGAATATATCCGATATAATTCTGAACGTAAAAAGATTATAGAGATTCCGGTGGAAGCAGAGTTGGAAGGAGTTATGTAGGGGTGATGGAGAAAAATATATATCGATTCACAAATGCATTGGTGCTTTTCATATGTTGTCTGCTCTGTTTAGAACATTTGACGGGAGCAAAAGAGTTTTCCTGGGGGGTATTTTTGCTTGGAAGTACTGCGTTGGCTCTTCTTGGTGCTTGGAGCTGTCTGGAACAAAAGGGCAGG
>JAZQFO010000165.1:0-22422 GCA_045539535.1 Acetatifactor sp. | reverse complement strand
CCGGCATCAAGGCACAGGTAGATGGTAGAGTGAAGCATTTCTTCAGTATCTATAAGAAGATGAAGAACCAGAACAAGACCATCGACCAGATTTACGATTTGTTTGCAGTCCGCATTATTGTGGATTCCGTGAAGGACTGTTATGCGGCATTGGGTGTGATTCATGAAATGTATAAACCTATTCCGGGACGTTTCAAGGATTATATTGCCATGCCCAAGCCTAATATGTACCAGTCCCTGCATACTACGCTGATTGGTAGTACCGGTCAGCCCTTTGAGATACAGATTCGTACCTTTGAGATGCACAAGGCAGCAGAGTATGGTATCGCAGCCCACTGGAAATATAAGGATGCTTCCGATGGTAAGAAGGTGGAGGCCCAGGAAGAGGAAAAGCTGGTATGGCTTCGCCAGATTCTGGAATGGCAGCGCGATATGTCAGACAACAAAGAGTTCATGAATCTGTTGAAAAACGACTTGGATCTGTTCTCTGACCATGTATATTGCTTTACGCCTACCGGTGAGGTGAAAAACCTTCCGGCCGGTTCCACACCCATTGATTTTGCATACAGCATTCATTCAGCTGTGGGTAATAAAATGGTGGGAGCCCGTGTAAACGGCAAGCTGGTGACCATCGATTACGAGATCCGTACCGGTGATCGGATTGAGATTATTACGTCCCAGAACTCCAAGGGACCCAGCCGTGATTGGCTGAATGTGGTAAAGAGTACACAGGCCAAGAACAAGATTAACCAGTGGTTTAAAAATGAGCTGAAAGAAGATAATATTGTCAAGGGCAAGGAGCTTCTTCAGGCATATTGTAAGGCCAGGGGTATTAATCAGGCTTCGTTGATGAAGCAGGAATATATTGATGTTATTTGCCGAAAGTATGGCTTTAGGGATTGGGAGAGTGTGCTGGCGGCTGTGGGTCATGGTGCTTTGAAGGAAGGCCAGGTGATCAACAAGCTTCGTGAGTTGTATGATAAGGAGCACAAAAAGGAACTGAGCAATGAAGAAGTACTTGAGAGTATTGCAGAGGCTTCGGCAGCCGGTATCCACAAGACACCCCATATCAAGTCCAAGAGCGGTATTGTGGTAAAGGGTATTGCGGATTTGTCAGTGCGTTTCTCCAAGTGCTGTTCCCCTGTGCCCGGAGATGAGATCGTGGGCTTTATCACCAGAGGAAGAGGTATCTCTATTCACAGAACAGATTGTGTGAATGTGCTAAGTCTTCCTGAATTGGAGAGAGCACGTCTGATGGATGCGGAGTGGCAGGTGCCTGAGAATACTGTTTCCGAAAAATATGTGGCAGATATCAAGATTTTTGCCAATAACAGAAATGGTCTGTTGGCTGATATTGCTAAGGCACTTACAGAGAAGGATATTGATATTCTGTCCATGAATACCCGTACCAGCAAGCAGGGCACCGCAACATTGCAGGTATCCTTCGAGATTAGCGGCAGGGAAGAGTTGAATCGTATCATTGACAAGATTCGTGGTATCGAAAGTGTCATTGATATCGAGAGAACTTCCGGCTGATAATACATGAAAGATGTGTTTAGAACCGGGCAGATAGGAGCGTATATGAGTGATTTAAAAGTCGGACGTCTGGTTGTGGGTGCGCTGAGCACCAATACCTATTTTGTATATAGAGACGGCAGTGAGGAATGTATCGTCATTGACCCTGCGGATACCGGAAGACTGCTTTTTGGAAAGCTTAGAAGTGCGGGATTTCGCACGGTAGGAATTCTTTTGACCCATGGTCATTTTGATCACATGGGTGGTGTGGAAACCATGAAGGCTGCAGCCAATGAGGTGGCAGATAATCACGGTTATGCATCGGTGCAGGTGTATGCCCATGAGGCAGAGCGGGAGCTTTTGCAGAGTGTGAGAATGAATTTGTCCGATTGGCTGGGAAGACCCTGTACAATCGATGCAGATGTGTATGTGAAAGATGGCGATGAGATTGAAATCGCAGGCATCAAGTGTAAGGTGATTGCAACGCCGGGACATACGGCGGGAGGCTGTTGCTATTATTTTGAAGAAGCCGGCTTTTGCATATGCGGAGATACGATTTTTCAGGAAAGTACCGGCAGGACGGATTTCCCTACCGGCAGCATGAGCACATTGGTGCGTTCCATTAAAGAGAAGATTTTTACTTTGCCGGATGAAACTGTGTTGCACCCCGGACATGGCGGAGCAACTACAGTGGAGCATGAGAAAGAATACAATCCCTTTTGCGGTTGATGCAAAGGATTGAAGGACAAAAATATGTTAGTTATTAATTTGAATAAGGCCAATTATGAATATGATGTGAATTCTTTGGTGCGGGCTTTTTATCCGGGTGAGACGGTGACGATTCTTACGCCGGAGAGTACTGACGCAAGAATACAGCAGACCATGGAAGAGCAGGAGCGCCGGGGAAGCGAGGGCGAAAGCCTGCTTTCTGTGCGCATGGAGCTTACAGAAAAAGGTGCCTTTGTAGGGATTGAAGATAGCGGGAATGCTGATAACAATAAGGAGTATCCTTGGACTTATACCCCTGAAAGTGCAGACGGGGATGAATTGCATTACAAGCATGCATTTAAGCGTTTCTTGTATGATGTGATGAAGGATTTTACAGGTATTTCCCTTCCCTGGGGCAGTCTTACAGGTATTCGCCCTACCAAAATTGCCTATGGCATGCTGGATAAGGGCTGCACGGACGAGGAGATTTTGGATGTGTTCCAAAACACTTATGAGGTAAGCCCTAAAAAGGCAGCGCTTGGACTTGATATTGCCAAGAGAGAGCGTGAGATTTTAAAGGATGTGCACTATGAAGAGGGCTATAGCCTGTACATAGGAATTCCTTTTTGTCCTACCACTTGTCTGTATTGCTCCTTTACCTCTTATCCCATCGGAGCATATCGCAAGGTCGTGGATGAGTATGTGGATTGCCTGATCAAAGAGATGGAGTATGTGTCCAAACGTCTGGACGGCCAGATCTTGGACAGTGTATACATTGGTGGCGGTACGCCCACCACTTTGGAGCCTGAGCAGCTTGATAGGCTGATTACCGCTTTGAAGAAATATTTTGATTTCTCTACGGTGAAGGAATTTACAGTGGAGGCAGGGCGTGCAGACAGCATCACGGAGGAGAAGCTTTGTGTGCTTCATCAGCATGAGGTGGACCGTATTTCCGTAAATCCCCAGACCATGAAACAGGAGACTTTGGATATCATCGGAAGGAAGGCTTCCGTGGATCAGGTTCTGGAGGCTTATGCATTGGCCAGAAAAGTGGGATTTACCAATATTAATATGGATTTGATTCTGGGACTGCCCGGAGAGCTTGAGAAGGATGTGCAGGATACCATCGATAAGGTGGTGGAACTTGCACCGGATTCTCTGACGGTCCATTCCCTGGCAATCAAGCGTGCATCCCATTTAAGCAAGTGGATTCAGGAAAATGGTGTGGCAACATTAAAAAATACAGACGCCACCATGGAGATTGCTACAGAAGGCGCAAAGAGACTGGGTATGGAACCCTATTATCTCTATCGCCAGAAAAACATGTCCGGTAATTTTGAAAACGTGGGTTATGCCAAGCCCGGTAAATACGGTTTGTATAATATCCTCATCATGGAAGAGAAGCAGACCATTGTAGCGTTGGGAGCAGGCAGTATTACCAAGGTGGTATGGCCGGACGGGCGCATTGAAAGATGCGATAATATCAAGGATGTTAAGCTTTACATCGAGAAGATTGACGAGATGCTTGCCCGTAAGGAAGCTCTGTTTAATCAGCGGTATTAAGGAATTAGATAGGAAGGATGGATAAATATGGCGCTTAGTAAGAAACCTACTACAGGTATGAAAGATATTTTGCCCCGCGAGATGCAGATTCGAGATTATGTGATCAGCGTAATTAAGGAAACCTATGGCAAATTTGGATTTACCCCGATTGAGACTCCCTGTGTGGAGAATATTGCCAACCTGACCAATAAGCAAGGCGGCGACAACGAGAAGTTGATTTTTAAGATTTTGAAGCGTGGTGAGAAGTTGAATGTGGAAGCAGCAACCACGGAGGACGAGGTTGTGGACTACGGTCTGCGTTATGATTTGACGGTACCTTTGGTACGTTTTTACTCCAACAACGCGGCAAATCTGCCCACACCCTTTAAGGCACTGCAGATTGGAAGTGTGTGGAGAGCGGATAGACCTCAGAGAGGACGTTATCGTCAGTTTACCCAGTGTGACATTGATATGTTTGGTGAGCCCTCCAATTTGGCGGAGATTGAGCTGATTCTGGCTACCACCACCACGCTGACCAAGCTGGGCTTTAAGAATTTCCAGATCCGTATCAATGACAGACAGATTCTGAAAGCTATGGCAGCTTATGCAGGCTTTGCAGAAGAATCCTATGACAGCGTATTTATCACCCTGGATAAAATGGACAAAATCGGTCTGGATGGTGTGAAGGCTGAGCTGTTGGAGAATGGTTTTGAAGAAGCAATGGTAGATAAGTATTTGGAGTTGTTTGAAACTGTGGAAAACAGTGAGGACAGTGTGAGTTGCCTGCTGGAGAAGCTTTCTGATTTCCTGGACGCAGAGCTGGTGGCTTCTTTTAAAGAGATTCTTTCCAGTGTAAATGCAACCAAGGCAGACAGCTTTGAACTGGTGTTTGACCCCACTTTGGTGCGTGGCATGAGCTATTACACCGGTACTATTTTTGAGGTGGCAATGCCTGAGTTCGGCGGCAGCTGCGGTGGCGGCGGAAGGTACGACAAGATGGTGGGTAAGTTTACCGGCAAGGATGTTCCTGCTTGTGGATTCTCCATTGGATTTGAGAGAATTGTACTGCTTCTCATGGAGAGCGGTTTTGAAGTTCCTACCAAGCCCAAACAGGTGGCTTATCTGGTAGAAAAGGGTGTAAACGGTGAGGCGCTGTGTGAAGTTATCGCCAAGGCCCAGGCTGCAAGACAGGACGGCCTGCAGGTGCTTGTAGTTCGCATGAACAAGAACAAGAAGTTCCAGAAAGAACAGCTGGAGGCGGAAGGCTACACAGAGTTTGTGGAGTTCTATAAAGATCCGCTGAAAAATTAAAATAATAGGAATCGAGGTATAAGAAATGGCAGAGTCAATGAAGGGTTTAGTTAGAACACATCGTTGTGGTGAGCTTTCTCTGGCCAATGAGGGTGAGATTGTTACCGTCATGGGTTGGGTGCAGAAGCAGCGTAACAAGGGCGGAATTATTTTCGTGGATATGCGTGACCGTGCAGGTATTCTGCAGGTAATTTTTGAAGAGAGCGACTGTGGGGCGGAGAATTTTGAGAAGGCTTCCAAGCTTCGTAGTGAGTTTGTAGTGGCTGTAACCGGTAAGGTGGAGAAGCGTTCCGGTGCGGTAAATGAGAATCTGGCTACCGGTGAGATTGAGGTGCGTGCAACTGCTGTACGTATTTTGTCCGAGTCAGAGGTTCCTCCTTTCCCCATTGAGGCAGATTCTAAGACCAAGGAAGAACTTCGTTTGAAGTATCGTTATCTGGATCTGAGAAGACCTGATTTGCAGAGAAATCTGATTCTGAGAAGTAAGATTGCAACCACTATTCGTGCATTTTTAAGTGAGGAAGGTTTCCTTGAAATCGAGACTCCTATTTTGAATAAGTCTACCCCTGAGGGAGCAAGAGATTATCTGGTGCCCAGCCGTGTGCATCCCGGCTGTTTCTACGCATTGCCTCAGTCTCCCCAGATTTTCAAGCAGCTTCTGATGTGCTCCGGTTATGACCGTTATTTCCAGATTGCCAAGTGTTTCCGCGACGAGGATTTGCGTGCAGACCGTCAGCCTGAGTTTACCCAGGTGGATTTGGAGATGTCCTTTGTGGATGTGGATGATGTAATCGATGCTACCGAGCGTATGGTTGCAACTGTTTGTAAGGAGGCCATTGGTCTGGATGTACAGCTTCCCATTCAGCGTATGACCTGGCAGGAGGCTATGGACCGTTTCGGTTCCGACAAGCCTGATACCCGTTTCGGCATGGAGCTTTGCGATGTGTCTGAGGTTGTGAAGAGCTGCGGTTTCGGCGTATTTACCGGTGCTATCGAGGCAGGCGGCAGCGTGCGTGGTATCAATGTAAAGGGACAGGCTGAGATGCCCCGTAAGAAGATTGATGCTTTGGTTGAGTTTGCAAAAGGCTATGGTGTAAAGGGTCTGGCTTACTTGGCAGTAATGCCTGATGGCACCTACAAGTCTTCTTTTGCCAAGTTTATGACTGAGGAGGAGCTTTCTGCATTAGTTGCTGCTATGCAGGGTGAGGCGGGAGATTTGCTTCTCTTTGCGGCTGACAAGCTGAAGATTGTTTACTCTGTACTGGGTGCCCTTCGTATCGAGGTGGCTCGCCAGCTGGATTTGATTGATAATGATAAGTTTAACTTCCTGTGGGTAACCGAGTTCCCTCAGTTTGAGTGGAGCGAAGAGGAGGAGAGATTCGTAGCAATGCACCATCCATTCACCATGCCCATGGAGGAGGATTTGGAGTTCCTGGTATCCGATCCCGGCAAGGTGCGTGCAAAGGCTTACGACATCGTATTAAACGGTGTGGAGCTTGGCGGCGGTAGTGTGAGAATTTTCCAGAGTGATGTACAGGAGCAGATGTTTGAGGCTCTTGGCTTTACCAAGGAGCAGGCATATGAGCAGTTTGGTTTCCTGCTTGATGCGTTCAAGTACGGTGTGCCCCCTCATGCAGGTCTGGCAATCGGTTTGGACCGTTTTGTAATGCTTCTTGTGAAGGCTGACAATATTCGTGAGGTAATAGCGTTCCCCAAGATGAAGGATGCTTCCTGTCTGATGACCGAGGCTCCCGGAACGGTAGATCCCAAGCAGCTTGAGGAGCTTGCGCTGGCGATTACGGTGCAGGAGACTGAGGAAGCTTCTGAGGAGTAATCCTATTTGAGTTGTATAGAATGTATAAAGAAGTTGCTACCCTTTGGTAATCGTTTGCCAAGGGGGTAGCAACTTTTCTGCCATTATTTATGAGGGGATAATTTGCATATTATGAGTTACAGACAGGCATTTGAAATACTTGAAATAGAGATGACCAAAGAGGTTAGAGCAATTAAAAAAGCGTATGCCGGCATGGTAAAACGCTACCACCCGGAGGAGTATCCGGAAAAGTGGCAGCAAATTCATGCAGCGTATGAGCGTGCCATGGAATATTCCAAGTTTGGGCAGGGTGATGTTGTGACACGGGATGATGGAGCAACACAGGAGGATGTAACAGAACCCTTGTCGGCACAAGAGACCGGCGAACTGCCGGTTGCCCCGCCCATATCGGAACAGGAAGAAGCGGAGGTTGATTTTTCCAAATTAGGCGTGATAGCCCAGCAAAATCGCTTTGAACAGAAAAAAGAACATGAAGAGACCTTGCAGAAGGCATTAGAGCTGTTGAATGAGCAGGATAAGCAGAGGAATCAAAGTGCAAAGGACTGGAAAAAGCTTCTGGACACACCTCAAGTGCGGATGGTACGGACAGATGCTACATTTTTGTACCGGATGGGAGATGTTCTTGGTAAGAAAAAAATCAGCTATTCGTGCTATAGAATCATCAGACAGTTTTTGCAGGGTGCTTCAGGTGAATTAGAAAAAGGCTTGTATGATGACAAGACGGAAAATGGTAGTCTGAATGCATGGGAAGTAGCCAATTCCGGGTTAAAAAAGGCGGCGGCAATAAATGCAAATGTTTTGGGGGTGTTTATTGCTGCGGTAATCTTTGTCATTGTAGGTGTAATGTGGCTGACGAACCGGCCGGAACCCTATGGTAATCAATCGGTGACATCCTTAGAAAGAGATGGTGAAACGGAATATGCCTTGATTTATACATACAGACATGAAGATACTGATATTTTGAAGATGACCTATTATGCATCCCAATATCCGCAGGAAACGACCATGTGGGATTGGACAATCAACAATATGGATGCTCCGCAGGATGTTATGGAAATGGCCGGCTTAGAGAGCGAGGAACAGGTGGTGACCGGTTTCGTGGTCAGTTATCGTTATGGTATAAAGGCAGAGGCTGATGTAGCTGTGTGTCTGTCAGAGTTTGGGCTGGATGCAAACAATATTCAAGTGTGGCAGTATGATAAAACGGGGTATCGTGAAATGGATATTCAGGATGCTTCAAACTGGGTGTACGGTCAAGAGGTTGTTTACCCGTTTGTATTGGATGATTACCTGTACATCAATACAGAGGTCTGCGAAACAAGGAATTATGACCGCGGTTATCCGGTGGTGTTGATACAGAAGAACCGATAAGCTTTAGGGGAGGTTGTATGTCAAAAATAATTGGAATTGATTTGGGTACCACCAATAGTTTGGTAACGGTATGGGAAAATGGTAAATGTCAGCTGATTCCTAATGGATTTGGCGAGTATTTGACGCCTAGTGTGGTTAGTGTGGATGATGAGGGTACCGTGTATGTGGGTAAGGTGGCAAAAGAGCGTTTACAATCTCATCCGGACATGACTGCGGCTGTCTTTAAGCGCTATATGGGAACGGATAAGACATATCACTTGGGTGAGAAATCATTTTTGCCTGAGGAACTGTCTGCCCTGGTTCTCATGAAATTAAAGGATGATGCGGAAAAATATTTGGGAGAGCCTGTGGAGGAGGCTGTCATCAGTGTGCCGGCATATTTTAACGATATGAGCCGTAATGCAACCAAGCGCGCCGGCAGATTGGCAGGGCTTAAGGTGGAGCGAATTATCAATGAACCCTCAGCTGCCGCTTTAGCATGTCAGCATATGCAGAATGAAACGGATGCAACCATGCTGGTATTTGATTTCGGCGGGGGAACATTAGATGTTTCTTTGGTAGAATGTTTTGACAATGTGATTGAAATTTTGGCTGTCAGCGGAGATAACCGATTAGGCGGACAGGACTTCGATGAGGAGCTGACAGAGCATTTTTTGAAGAAAATTGGCATGCAGAGGAGCTTGGTTTCGGAAGAGATTTATATGGCGGTAAGAGCTGCTGCTGAGAAGTGCAAAAGACAGCTGACGGATGAAAAAACGGCAGTTATGGAAGTGAATTGCCAAGAACTGACCGAGAAATTGACTGTTACAAGAAAGGAATTGGTAGAAATTACCGCCGGGATTCTTGAACGGATGGAAAACCCGGTGCGACAGGTACTGGCAGATACCCAAATGAGAGCGGAGGATGTGGATCACATCATTCTGGTAGGCGGTTCCTGCAAGATGAAGATTGTGCAGCAGTATTTGGGTTATCTGTTTGGACGTACGGATCTCGTTGTATTGAATCCGGATCATATGATTGCCTTGGGAGTGGGCACATACGCAGGGATTAAGGAAAGACAGCAGGATATCAGGGATATGATTCTGACAGATATTTGTCCCTTTTCTCTGGGCGTGGCAGTGGCCAATGAGAATAACCCCGACAAAAAACTAATGAGCTTTATCATTCAGAGAAACAGTCCGTTGCCGATTAGCAGGGTGGAAGAGTATTTTACGGTTCAAGACAATCAAACCAATATTAAGGTGAAGGTATATCAGGGCGAGAGCCGGTATGTTGATGAAAATCTGGAAATCGGCAGTATGGAAATGCAGATACCGCCTCGTCCCAGGGGAACGGTTCAGGTTTTGATACGGTTTACCTATGATTTGAACGGGGTGTTGGAAGTGAATGCAGAAATACCTCTGACAGGCGAAAAGAGAAGTTTGCTCATTGTTAATAAGGAATTGAATTTAACGGAAGAAGAAATAAACGAAAAAATAAGGAATTTGGAAAATATAAAAATGAACCCGCAGGATGCGGAGGAAAACCAATTTGTGATCGCATTGGGAACCAGACTATATATGCAGTGTAATGGCAGTTTGCGAGATGCCATTGGTGAACGCATGCGATATTTTGAACATGTTTTAAAGTCCCAGGAGCCCTATCGTATACAGAGAGCAAGAAAACATATGCTGGTATTTTTTACGTATATCGAAGGGATATTGGGAAATAGTGTGTCATGGAATCCGGAAGAGTTAAAAAGTACAGACTGGTATCGGGATGAAGATGATGACGATATGGAAGAAGATTTTGTGCAGTGGTGGAATGATGAGAATTAAGAGGAGATAATCATGCAATTACAACTGCTTTCCATTAAGGAACTGATGGAAGAGAGTGAAGAGTCTAAAAAGACGCCATTAGGGCTTCGGCAAATGGCTCTGCGTAAGATAGATCAACATCGGAGAGAAAAGGTTTTGCAATTAAAATCTGATGTGGCCATATGTCAGGCACTTGGAGCAGGTTTGTTGTTGCAGTTGGCGGCGCAGGGGAAAGAAAGGCGTGTGTGGTCGGTGGCAGAGGCTCTGGAGGTGTTGGATGAGCCGGTGCAGATTGAATATGTATACGGTGCCCATGGAAAACCTGATTTTGCAGATTTAAGCCGGCATTTTAATCTGTCCCATTCCGGTGAATACATTGTGCTTGTTACAGATGAGCACCCTGTTGGCGTAGATATTCAGAACCTGCGTCCTCTTAAAAATTATCACTTGGCCGAAAGATACTTTTCAGAAAAGGAACTTTCTAAATTGGAGGTTTGCGCAACTGCGTCTGAGAAAGTAGAATGTTTTTATGATATCTGGGTCAAAAAAGAATCCTACGCCAAGTTAACCGGAGAAGGTATTGGTCTGACCATAAAGTTCGATACAGAGGATGCAGATTTGCAGGTGTGTTGGCATGCTTTTGAAGCTCCTGAAGGGTATCGGCTGGCAGTATGCAGCAACCTGAGTGATAAAAAGGAAATGTGAGGAAAGAACATGGATTACAATGAGTACATAACTTTTCATGTGACAGCCAAGGATGGAAGCGAAGTGGAGATGGCTGTTATGGATGAGTTTGATTTTGAAGGAAAACATTATGTGGTGGGCGCGGTGATTCAGGATGATACCATTTTGGATGAGGGACGCTACATTTACGAGAGTGTTATGAATGGTGATGATTTCACTGTTGAGAAGATTAAGCGCGAGTTTGACTATAATAGGATTGCAAAAGCCTATATGGAGATGGAAGAGTAGGAGCAAAGTACTATGTCCGGAATGAAGAAATTATTAGTATATTTAAAAGATTACAAAAAGGAGACCATTCTGGCACCTTTGTTTAAGCTGCTGGAAGCGTTCTTTGAGCTTTTGGTGCCCTTGGTAGTGGCAGGAATTATTGACAGGGGTATTGAAGGCGGCGACAAGGGCTATATTGGTCTCATGGGCGGCTGTATGGTGGCGCTGGCGGTGATTGGTCTGGTGGCAGCGGTGACGGCGCAGTTTTTTGCGGCCAAGGCGGCGGTGGGATTTTCCACCAAGCTTAGACAGGCTATGTTTGGTTATATCCAGGGTCTGGAATTTGAAAATATCGACAAGGCGGGTACTTCCACTATGATTACCCGCATGACCAGTGATATAAATCAGGTGCAAAACGGCGTGAACATGGTACTTCGCCTATTCCTTCGTTCCCCCATCGTAGTGTTTGGCGCCATGATTATGGCATTTACCATCGATGTGAAGAGTGCCCTGGTGTTTGTGGTGGCTATCCCTGTTTTGGCAATTGTGGTTATGGGTATCACTGCATATACCATTCCTTTGTATAAAAAGGTGCAGGCAGCTTTGGATAAGGTGCTGTCCACCACCAGAGAGAATCTTACCGGTGTGCGTGTGATTCGCGCTTTTCACCGAGAGGAGCTGGAAAAAGAACAGTTCCATGAGGAGAACATCCATTTGGTGGAGCTTCAGCAGTTTGTGGGCAAAATCAGCGCCTGTATGAATCCTGCAACCTATATTATTGTGAATGTGGCGACCATTGTTTTGATCTATACCGGCGCCATTCAGGTAAATGTGGGCAATTTAAGTCAGGGAGAAGTGGTTGCGATTTTGAACTACATGTCCCAGATTCTGGTGGAGCTTGTAAAACTGGCCAATCTGGTAATTACCATTACCAAGGCGTTGGCTTGCGCAGATCGTGTGGCAGCAGTGTTTGAACTGCAGCCCCGGGATGCGTCCAAGGAGGCGGCATCCAAGGACAAGCAGGTGGTTTCGGGCGGAAATGCGCCTTTCCTGGAGTTTGACCATGTAAGTCTTACTTACAAGGGAGCCGGCGCGGAAACCTTGCAGGATATTCATTTTACCGTTAATAAAGGTGATACCGTTGGCGTAATCGGTGGTACCGGTTCCGGTAAGTCCTCTGTGGTGAATTTGATTCCCGGCTTTTATCAGGCCACGGAGGGTGCTGTGCGCTTGGAGGGCAGAGATTTGCAAGATATTCCGGCAGAGGAGCTTCGAGCCCGTATTGGCGTGGTGCCCCAGAAGGCAGTGCTGTTCAAAGGGACCATCAGAAGTAATCTTTTGTGGGGAAAGCCGGATGCTACGGATGAAGAACTGTGGCAGGCAATAGACCTTGCTCAGGCAAGAGAGGTGGTAGAGGGTAAAGATGGCAAGCTGGATGCCAAGATTGCCCAGAATGGCCGAAATCTTTCCGGCGGTCAGAGACAGCGTCTTACCATTGCAAGAGCCCTGGTGAGAAGACCGGAGATTTTGATTTTGGATGACAGTGCGTCTGCGCTGGATTATGCTACAGATGCCAAGCTTAGAACGGCTATCAAGTCTTTGGAAGGTCACATGACAACCTTTATTGTATCTCAACGCGCATCCTCCATCCGTCATGCAGACAAGATTGTAGTGTTGGATGACGGTGAACTGGCAGGCGTGGGAACACATGATGAGCTTTTGGCTGATTGTGAAGTATATCAGGAGATTTATTATTCCCAGTATCCTGAAGAAAAGGGCCGCAAGCAGGCGTAAGGTGGGTGAGAAGCATGAGTAAAACAGTAGACAATCAAAAAGGCAGGCAGGCGGCTACACTTAAAAAAGTCCTGCGATATATCAGTAAATATTGGTTTGCGGTAGGACTCTCCATCTTGCTGGCAGTGGCAGTGGTGGTACTTACCCTTTATGTGCCCATTCTTACCGGTGATGCGGTGGATCTTTTGTTGGGACAGGGCCTGGTGGATATGCCGGCAATCATACACATTATCAAAAAAATAGCCATTGCAGTGTTGCTTACAGCAGCGGCACAGTGGGTGATGAATACCTGCAACAACTATATCACTTATCATGTGGTGCGCGACATTCGAGAGGCGGCTTTTGATAAATTGCAGAAGCTCCCGCTTCAGTACATGGATACCCATGCCCACGGTGATGTGGTGAGCCGTGTCATTGCAGATGTGGATACTTTTGCAGATGGATTGCTTATGGGCTTTACCCAGCTTTTTACAGGCGTGTTGACTATTTTCGGCACCTTGGGTTTTATGCTGATGACCAATATTCCAATCACCCTTGTAGTGGTGTGTATCACGCCGGTATCCTTTCTGGTGGCTCGCTTTATTGCCACCAAGACCTATTCTATGTTTAAGGAACAGTCTGAGACCAGAGGTGAGCAGACTGCATTGATCGAGGAGATGGTGGGGAACTTAAAGGTCGTTAGGACTTTCTCCAGAGAAGAGATTGTGAAGGAGCAATTTGCAGAGATTAACGCAAGACTTGAGAAATGTTCCCTGCGCGCAATTTTCTATTCATCTCTGACCAATCCCTGTACCAGATTTGTAAACAGTCTGGTATACGCAGGTGTGGGTGTATTTGGTGCGTTGATTGCCCTTGGCGGTGGTATCAGTGTAGGCCGACTGTCTTGTTTTTTAAGTTATGCCAATCAGTACACCAAGCCCTTCAATGAGATTTCGGGTGTTGTGACAGAGCTTCAGAATGCCATTGCCTGTGCAGGACGTATTTTTGATTTGATAGAAGAAAATCCTCAGGTGCCGGAGGCAGAGGATGCCAAGGTACTGGGAGAGGCAGAAGGAGCTGTATCACTTACCGATGTGGACTTCCAGTATGTGCCTGAGAAGCCTTTGATTCGTGACTTTAATCTTGAGGTGGCACCGGGTAAGCGTGTGGCAATTGTAGGTCCTACCGGTTGCGGTAAAACAACAGTAATTAATCTGCTCATGCGTTTCTATGATGTAAATGAGGGTAGTATCAAGGTGGATGGAACGGATATCCGGGACTATACCAGAGGAAGCCTCCGGGCCAATTATGGTATGGTGCTTCAGGAGACCTGGCTGCGAGCCGGAACCATCCGGGACAATATTTGTATGGGTAAGCCTGATGCCACGGATGAGGAAATAATTGCTGCGGCCAAGGCGGCACATGCACATAGCTTTATCAAGCGTTTGCCAAATGGCTATGATACGGTGATTACGGAGGATGGCGGAAGCCTTTCCCAAGGACAAAAGCAGCTTTTGTGTATTGCGAGGGTTATGCTTTGTCTGCCGCCCATGCTGATATTGGATGAGGCAACCTCTTCCATTGATACCAGAACAGAGCTTAAGATTCAGAATGCTTTTGCACGTATGATGGAGGGAAGAACCAGCTTTATCGTGGCGCACAGACTTTCTACCATCCGCGAGGCGGATATTATTCTGGTGATGAAGGATGGCAATATTATTGAGCAGGGCAATCATGAAACACTGCTTAAACAGAACGGATTTTATGCAAATCTGTACAACAGTCAGTTTGCGTTAAGTTAAGAGGAACCAAACAGAATCTCCCACATATGTTGATAGTATCACATGTGTGGGAGGTTTTTTTATGGCATTGGTAGTGTTGGACGCGGGACATGGTGGAGCCAACCCGGGTGCGGTATATAACGGGAGACGGGAAAAGGATGATGCATTGAATCTTGCCTTTGCTGTGGGCAGAATTTTAGAGGACAGTGGCGTGGATGTGTACTATACCCGCACGGCAGATATTTACGAATCGCCGTATCAGAAGGCAATGGAAGGAAATGAAGTGGGGGCGGATTACTTTGTGTCAATTCACCGCAATTCAAGCCCATATCCCAATCAGTATACAGGCATCGAAACCCTTGTATACAATCGTTACAGCGAGGCGGCAAGACTTGCCTATAATATTAATGAGCAGTTGGAGCAGGTGGGCTTTGTCAATCAGGGAGTTAATGAGCGCCCGGGACTTGTAGTGTTGAATTCTACCCAGATGCCAGCAGTGCTTCTGGAGGTGGGATTTATCAACACAGACGCAGATAACGAACTGTTTGATGCGAGATTTAATGAGATAGCGGCAGCTATTGCGCAGGGTATTTTGGATACAGTATAAACAAAGAATTTTACAAAATTTACACAGATTTTACATTCGCTGATTATATTTTTTACATTGGTATGTTAAACTGAGTATTGTGTAGGGCTGATTCAATGAATACGGCTGATACAACAGAAGTGTTATATACATGGTATTGAGAAAGGATACTGAAATGACGATTTTTGATTGGCTTTCAATGTTGGGCGGTTTGGCGCTGTTTTTGTATGGTATGAGTTTGATGGGAGATGGTTTGTCTAAAGCTTCCGGCGGACGTCTGGAGCGTATTTTAGAGAAGTTGACCAATTCGCCCACTAAGGCCGTGCTTGTTGGTGCCGGTGTGACAGCGGTAATTCAGTCATCCTCTGCAACTACGGTTATGGTGGTAGGTTTTGTAAACTCCGGTATTATGAAGCTTGGTCAGGCAGTGGGTATTATCATGGGTGCAAATATTGGTACTACCATTACTTCCTGGTTACTTGGTCTTACAGGAATTGATTCAGGTAATATCTTTGTCAGTCTGTTGAAGCCGACCTCTTTTTCACCGATTTTGGCTATGATTGGTGTGGTGCTTTTGATGTTCTCTAAGAAGGACAGCCACAAAAATGCAGCATCTATTCTGATTGGTTTTGCAGTGTTGATGTTTGGTATGGATACCATGAGTGAAGCAGTAAAGCCCCTTAGGGAAGTGCCGGAATTTACCAGTATTCTTACCCGATTCAGCAATCCGATTTTAGGTATGTTGGCAGGTCTTGTATTGACGGCAGTCATTCAGTCCTCGTCTGCGTCTGTTGGTATTTTGCAGGCATTGTGCGCTACCGGAGCAGTAAGCTATGGTGCGGCCATTCCCATCATTATGGGACAGAATATCGGTACCTGTGTAACAGCTATGATTTCAGGTATTGGTGCAAGTAAGAATGCAAAGAGAGCAGCACTTGTCCATTTGTACTTTAATGTAATAGGAACCGTTTTGTTTATGGTAGGGTTTTATGCGATTAATGCATTTATTCCCTTTGGCTTCATGAATGAGGCGGCCAGCGGATTTGGTATAGCGTTTGTTCACAGTGTATTTAATGTGGCTGCTACACTTGTGTTGCTTCCTTTCTCAAAGGGACTGGTAAAGCTTGCATGCCTTACCATCAAGGACGAGGACAAGCCTGTTGTAGTTTCTGAATCTGAGAAGGCATTTCAACTTTTGGATGCCAGATTTTTGGATACACCCGGTCTGGCTGTAGAGCAGAGCCGTAATGTGGCAGAGTCTATGGCAAAGCTTGCACAGGAATCTATGGTACTGGCAATGGGGCTTCTGGATCAGTATGATGAAGAAACAGCTACAAGGGTTGTTATGCTGGAAGATGAAGTGGATAAGTTTGAGGATGTATTGGGCAGCTATCTCGTGAAACTTAGCACGAAAGAGCTTTCTCATGGAGATAGTCACATTGTAAATAATTTGCTTCACAGTATCAGCGATTTTGAGCGTATTTCTGATCATGCCCGCAATATCAAGGAGTCTGCGGAGGAGATTTTCCGCAAAAATTTGCGTTTCTCTGATGAGGCAGGAGCGGAGCTTGCAACTTTTCGCAGAGCAATCAATGATATTCTTGGTGTGACTACGCAGTGTTTTATTGAAGAAGATTTACAGTTGGCTGAACAGGTTGAGCCCATGGAGGAAGTAATTGACGGTTTGAATCTGGATATCAGACAGCGTCATGTAAAGCGTTTGCGTGAAGGTAAGTGTACGATAGAGCTTGGTTTTGTATTGGCAGATCTTTGTACGAATCTGGAGCGTGTTTCCGACCACTGCTCTAATGTGGCAGTTTGTCTGTTGCAGGAGGATAGCGACAAGCAGGATGCACATGCTTATGTAAGCGGTCTGAAAGCAGATGGCAATAGTAACTTTGACAAGCGTGTTGAGCAGTACAGAAAGCAGTATCAATTATAGTTTTCCTTGCATAAAACCTATTTATGTTTTAAAGTAAGGTAAAGGGGATGTGATAGCAGATGGCATTGATTTATGTTGTAGAGGATGATATTAATATACAGGAAATTGAAACCTTTGCGCTGGGCAATGCCGGCTATCAGGTCCGGGGCTTTGTCACTGCGCAGGAGTTTCTTAGTGCTATGGACAGTGTGCTTCCTGATTTGATTTTGTTGGATGTGATGCTTCCTGATGAGGATGGATTATCTGTGCTTAAAAAGCTACGCAGCAATAGGGAGACACAGACGATACCGGTGATAATGGTGACTGCCAAGACTACGGAGCTTGACAAGGTAAAGGGTCTTGATATGGGTGCAGATGATTATGTGACAAAACCCTTTGGTGTGATGGAACTCATCTCCCGGGTGAAGGCGGTGCTTCGTCGGCTGGCGGGGGAGGGCAGCCGAGAAAAGATTCTCCGTCAGGGAGAAATTGTGCTGGATAGAGAAAAACATACCGTCTATGTGGAGGGGGAGCGCTGCGAACTGACCTTCAAGGAGTTTGAGCTTTTGAAGCTGCTAATGACCAATGCGGGAACAGTGACAACCCGGGATATTATTCTGGACAAGGTGTGGGGTATTGATTTTGAAGGGGAATCAAGGACGTTAGATATGCATATCAAAACCCTCAGGCAGAAATTAAAAAGTCAGGGCGGCCTGATTAAGACGGTCCGTAATGTGGGATATATTTTGAATGCAGGTTGATAGTGTCCGTCGGAGAAGAATGCCATGAAGAAAAAAATCAATAAAATGCTGGTGCTGATTTCGGCGCTGGCAATTTTATTTACAGTAATCTTAACGACATTTGTATATTATGACATGTTTCGCAAGCAGATTGTGGAAGATTTGCGGGGCTACGCCTATATAGCCAGAGAATGTGAGACACAGGAACAGTTTGAAAAACTGGGACAGCAGATGCGGCTTAGCGATGTCCGGGTAACTGTAGTGGATAAAAATGGTGATGTTATCTATGACAATGAAGCCAATCAGGCAGTTATGGAAAATCATGGAGAACGTCCGGAGATTGTGCAGGCTTTTGCAGCAGAGGAAGGGGATGACGTGCGCCGTTCAGAAACCCTTGCCAAGAATACATTTTATTTTGCACTAAGACTGAATGATGAAGCGGTAATCCGCATGGCCAGAGATGCGGGTAGCGTGTATAGTATTTTGCACAAAGCAATGCCTAGCCTGATTGGAACGATTCTTTTGTTGGGAGCAATGAGCGTGGTGATGGCGCATTTTCTGACTAAGAGACTGATTGCACCTATCGGACGCCTGGCTTCTAATCTGGATGAAAGTGATGATGAGGCGGATTATGAGGAGCTTACGCCTTTTGTTACAACCATTCGGCAACAGCATCAGGATATTATGAAGAGTGCCCGTATGCGTCAGGAGTTTACAGCCAATGTGTCCCATGAGTTGAAGACACCGCTAACATCCATTATGGGATATGCGGAGCTAATAGAGAGCGGCATGGCAGAGGATGCAGATGTGACGCGATTTGCCGGTGGAATCCGCAATAGTGCAGCGCGTCTTTTGACGCTGATTAATGAAACCATTCGTCTGTCGGAGATGGATGATGGAAATGCCAATGCAGAGGTGGAAAATCTAAATCTTTATGAGATGGCCAAGTATTGTGTGGAAATGTTGGAGATGAGTGCTGCCAAGCATGAGGTGCAGATTAGTTTGTTGGGAGAAGCGTGTCATGTAAGCGGTGACAGGCAGCAAATGGAGGAACTTTTGTATAATCTGTGCGACAATGCCATTCGTTACAACAATGCAGGCGGCAGCGTTACGGTTGAGGTGAAACCTGTGGAAGGTGCGCCGGTATTAACTGTACGAGATACAGGGATTGGTATTTCCAAGGAGCATCAGGAGCGTATCTTTGAACGCTTCTACAGAGTAGACAAGAGCAGATCCAAATCTACAGGAGGAACCGGTTTGGGACTTGCGATTGTAAAGCATATTATTACCGGATTTGGAGCAAGATTGGAATTAAATAGTGAGGTAGGAAAAGGTACTGAAATCAAGGTGTTTTTCCCTAAGGAGTCTTAACGCATATGCATTGGGGCTGTTGCACTAGCTTAAAAATTTTAACTGGTGCGACAGCCCCTTTTACCTTTTCTATTTTGGTGTCAAGTTTTAGAAAGGATGTGAATATACTTTATTAGCAAGACCGGTAAAGTTAGAAAGGGAAGAAAATGGTACAGGACAGTAAGAAAATGCAAAGCAGACAGATGATTTCCGGGGGAGGAGTGCCGGTATTTTTTCTTTTAAAAAGTCTTTTGTTTGCATACATATTGACAGCGGGAATGTTGTTGTTTCTGGCTTTTTTGCTCTATAAGCTGCAACTCTCGGAGAAGCCGGTGTCCATTGGAATTATTGTTATTTATGTGCTTGCAACGCTGTTTGCAGGCTTTGTCACAGGCAAAAAGATGGGAAGTCGGAAGTTTTTGTGGGGCCTGTTAATGGGGGCTGCTTACTTTATTGTGCTGGCGGTTGTTTCCCTGATTGTGAAGCAGGGACCGGAGGCATTGACCAATTCATTTTTTACAACGCTGGCACTGTGTGCAGGAGGCGGTATGCTGGGTGGAATGCTTAGTTGACATGTGTGTAAAAGTGTGCTATAATTCTTACAAATTTGTTTCTAAACAGTGGTTTATTAACAGTAGTTTATAAGGAGGCTTTCAATATGAAGCACATTAAGACTTTGACAACCAGAGATTTAAAGGAATCCATGAAGAAGGGTGGCTGTGGTGAGTGCCAGACTTCTTGCCAGTCTGCATGCAAGACTTCTTGTACTGTAGGTAATCAGAGCTGCGAGAAGATTAAATAATCAGACATCAATTCAATCGAGACTAGCGGTGAGCAGCGATTTTATTCGCTGCTTTCGTTGTGTCAAAGAGATTCTGCGAAAGACAATGAGAGGACTATCATGATACATCAATACAAAAACAATGGCTACAATATTGTCATGGACGTTAACAGCGGATCCGTACATGTTGTAGATGATATCGTGTATGATATGATTCCTGTGGTGGAACCACTGGTAAATGAAGGAATCAAGGATGCAGATACAATTCTTGCTGCAGTTTTAAATCTGTCCAATCTTCCCTATCCCGAGGAGGAGATTAAGGAGGCTGTAGACGAGGTGCTTTATCTGGAGCGGGAAGGTCAGCTTTTTGCACCGGATATTTATGAGAGTTATGTGTTCGACTTTAAGAATCGCCAGACGGTGGTAAAGGCATTATGCCTGCATATTGCACATGACTGTAATCTGGCATGTAAATATTGTTTTGCTGAAGAGGGAGAGTACCACGGAAGACGTGCTCTTATGAGCTTTGAAGTGGGTAAGAAAGCGCTGGATTTTCTGGTGGCCAATTCAGGTAGCCGTGTGAATCTGGAAGTGGATTTCTTCGGCGGTGAGCCTTTGATGAACTGGGATGTGGTAAAACAGCTGGTTGAGTACGGCCGCAGCATTGAGGAGGCTAACAACAAGAAATTCAGATTTACCCTGACTACCAATGGCGTGCTGTTAAATGACGATATTTTGGAATTTGCCAACAAGGAGATGGCAAATGTGGTACTTAGTATCGACGGACGTAAGGAGATTCATGACAAAATGCGTCCCTTCCGCGGCGGACAGGGCAGCTATGATATGATTGTGCCTAAGTTCCAGAAGGTAGCAGAGAGCCGCGACCAGATGAATTATTATGTGAGAGGTACCTTTACCCATCACAATCTGGATTTTGCAGAGGATGTTTTGCATCTGGCGGATCTGGGCTTTAAGCAAATCTCTGTGGAGCCTGTTGTGGCACAGCCTACCGATGACTATGCCATTGCCGAGGCAGATATTCCCGCATTGCTGGAAGAGTACGATAAGCTGGCAGTGGAGATGATTAAGCGCAAGAAAGCGGGGGAGGCATTTAATTTCTTCCACTTTATGATTGATTTACAGGGTGGCCCTTGCGTAGCGAAGCGTCTGTCCGGTTGTGGTTCGGGTACAGAATATCTGGCGGTGACACCTTGGGGTGATTTCTATCCTTGCCATCAGTTTGTAGGTAATGAGAAGTTTTTGATGGGTAATGTGGATACCGGTATTGTCCGCGAGGATATTAGGGATGAGTTCAAATGTTGCAATGTTTACGCGAAGGATAAGTGCAAGAAATGCTTTGCAAAGTTCTATTGCAGCGGTGGATGTGCAGCCAACTCCTACAATTTCCATGGCAATATCAATGATGCCTATGATGTAGGTTGTGAGCTCCAGAGAAAACGTGTGGAATGTGCCATTATGCTGAAGGTTGCTGAGGCAGAAATGGAAGAAGAGTAGTTTTAAAATAAGAAAGATAAAATAAATTCAAGAAAGGACAAGAGAAAAATGAAAAAAAGTAAAGCAATTGTGGTTCTGCTTTGTTTGATTCTGGTGCTTGCAGGTGTTTCTTATGTGGACATCTTTGGCGTGGATGAGAATAAGACAGGAAGCGCAGCTGACATTAAGCTGGGTTTGGATTTGGCAGGCGGTGTCAGCATTACCTATCAGGCTGTTGGAGATGAGGAGCCTGATGCAACTGATATGGCAGATACTATTAAGAAGCTGCAGAAGCGTGTTGAGACTTATAGTACTGAGGCAATTGTGTATCAGGAAGGTGCTGACCGTATCAATATTGAGATTCCCGGTGTAAGTGATGCAAATGCTATTTTGCAGGAGCTTGGTAAGCCCGGTGCGCTGTATTTTATTTCTGAGACTGATGCTGAGGGAAATGTGAACTATTCTCAGCAGGTAGTGACTGATGCAGATGGTAACATGGTTAACAAGTATGTGCTCAATTATAGTCTTGAACAGTTGGAAGAGAACGGTTCCGTTGTACTTGTGGGTACTGATGTTAAGGATGCTCGTGCGGTAACTACTCAGGATAGCATGCAGAATTCTGTTTTTGCAGTAGATTTGACCATGACAGAAGAGGGAACTGCAAAGTTTGCAGATGCAACCAGAAATGCTTTTGAAAAGGGTGAAACTTTGGCCATTTATTATGATGGCGATTTTGTCAGTGTGCCCAGTGTAAACGGTGTATTCACAGATGGTCATGCGCAGATTACTCCCATGGAGAGCATCGAGACAGCAGAGAGTCTTGCTTCTACCATCCGTATCGGTGGATTGAAGCTGGAGCTTGAAGAACTGCACTCCAAGGTAGTAGGAGCTCAGCTTGGTGAAGAGGCAATTGAGACAAGTTTGCAGGCAGGTGCCATTGGACTTGTAATTGTTATTGTATTTATGGTT
>JAZQFO010000164.1:0-6269 GCA_045539535.1 Acetatifactor sp. | reverse complement strand
CACTCCACATCCGGTTCAATGCCTGTGCCGTGAATATTCCGTCCCTTAGGTGTAAAATATCCACTGATGGTAATCTTGATGGCAGAACCATCCTCCATGGACATAATCTGCTGCACAATGCCCTTGCCGTAAGTAGTGGTTCCCACCAAGGTACCCACACCATAATCCTGAACCGCTCCGGCCAGAATCTCTGAAGCACTGGCTGAGTTGCCGTCAATCAGCACCACCAAAGGCACCTCTATCTGGTTTTTACCATCGCAAAAATACTCGTCACGATGGCCCGCTTTATCCTCTGTATAAACAATCAACCCCTCCGGCAAAAGCATGCGACACATCTCTACTACAGTAGTCAGATTACCGCCGGGATTGCCGCGAAGGTCCAGGATCATGCTCTTCATGCCCTGACTTTCCGCCTCAGCAATCGCCTCTGCAAACTGGGTAACTGTGATATCATCAAACTCCGTTACCTGGATATGGGCAATTCCATCCTCCAGCATCTCCAGCGTTACGGTAGGACTCTCCACACGCCTTCTCTCGATGGTAATGTCCAGATAGTCCGTCTCTCCGTCACGGATAACCGTCAACGTCACAGTCGTCCCTTCCGGCCCCTTAATCAGAGCAGTTGCCTCTGTCAATGTAAGGCCATAGGTGGAAGTACCATCAACCATATAAATCAAATCCTCAGGGCGAAGGTCAGATTCCTCTGCCGGCGTCCCTTCGATGATGCTGCTGATTTTAGGAAGCTCAGTCTCCTGGTCAAGGGCCACATAGGCACCAATACCATAGTAGATACCCTCTGACTGATTCATCAGCTCCTCTAATTCCTCCGGCGTATAATATTCTGCGTAAGGATCATCCAATGCAGCAATCATACCTCTGTAAATCCCGGTTTCCAGCTGCTCATTCGTCACCTCTGACAGATAAAAACGCTCATGAAACACATCACTCAGGGCGTCAATTTTCTCCGTCACCCGGGCATTCACCAGTGAGCCTTCATCCGGTGTGATACTCTCTTTAAAAATAACGCTGGTAATCACCAAAGATACCAGCAAACCTATTACAAGGCCGAGGACAAAAAGTCCCCAGCCTTTTCTATTATTTTGATTCTCCATAACAAGCTTCCTTCACAATACAAATCTACCAAAACAAATTCTATCAGGGCTTTTGTATATAGTCCCAAGGAGACTGATATGCACCGTCCTTACGCACGCTAAAATGCAGGTGATTACCGGTGGAGCGTCCTGTGGTGCCCACGCCGGCAATGGTTTCTCCGCGAATAACAATATCGCCCTTTTCCACATAAAGTGCAGAAGCATGCATATAAATCGTATACAGACCGCTTCCGTGGTCGATCATCACATAATTACCCATGGTTGCACTATAGGTGGCAGCTACAACCTTGCCATCATATGCGGCATAAATAGCAGTCCCCTTAGGCGCTGCAAAATCCACACCGTTGTGGAACTGCTTTACACCCAAAATAGGATGTGTACGCCAACCATAATCATCGGAAATGCGTGTGTAGGATGCCAGCGGGAACTTAAATGCACCGCCGTCATAATCAAAGTCACCGCTTCCCTCAAGCTGCTGACGCTTTTCCTCTGCAATAGCAGCCTCCAATGCAGCAATCTCTGCATCCTGGTCCTTAATCATCTGCTCATACTCGGCAATCGCCTTTGCCTTGTTGTTGATGTCAGACTCGTAAGCGGTAAGGTCTTTATTCTTCTGGTCAATCAAAACCTCCAGATTGGCCTGCTCCACTTCCACATTCTGCTTGGTCTGGTCCAGAATCTCCTTTTCCAGCTCCAGCTGCTGCTTGCAAAGCTCAATCAACTGACGATTGGCCTTGTAATCTTCATACTTCTGCTTATCGTATGCGGCTACCTTTTCGATAGAATCCGCTCTGTTCAGGAAATTACCAATGCTGCCTGAGCTAAGAAGCGTATCCAACATCTGAGAGCTGTCCTGCTCATACATTTTACGAATACGGGTGACCATATCGGTATGCTGGGTCTCCTCAGTCTCAAGCGCCACCTCAAGCTCGCCCTCGGTCTGGGTAATCTCCCCTTCCTTAGTGGTAATCTGCAGCTTCAAATCTGCAATATTGCGCTCGATTTCCGCCAGATTACTATCCAACTGAGCCACATAACTCTTCAAATCGGACTTCTTGCTCTCCAAGTCCTTTTTCATCTTCTGAAGATCTGTCAAATTCTTCTGAAGAGCCTTTTTTTCTTTTTCAATCTCATCTATCTGATTGCGCTTCTTCTCTATACTGTCAGAGGTAATTGCCGCCTCAGCAGGCAAGGCATCAGGCAAAGCAACAGTAAACACCACTGCTGCCAACACCGCCGCAGTCATCATCATGAATTTCTTATCTCTCTTCAAACGCATCTTCCTCTCAGCTTCCAAATTAAATCTTCAAATGCTTTCTAACGGTAGTGATACTTCCCAGGAATCCAATTCCTATACCCACTAAAAGTGACACAGGTGTCAATACACTGAACACTTCCTGCACTGTAAGGAAGTCCAAAAACTCACTAAGTACCACAAAACGTCCCAACACATAATTCAATGCGTAATTATATACACTGTAAATCAAGCCCAGCGGAATCAATGCGCCAACCAGACCGATAATCATACACTCAATTACAAAGGGCGCACGTACAAAGAAATCCGTAGCTCCTACATATTTCATGATGCTGATTTCTTCCTTACGCACAGAAATACCTACAGATACCGTATTGCTAATCAGAAAGATGCTGACTGCAAGCAGAATTACAATAATACCCACAGACACGTAAGCAATCAACAGATTCACACCGCTCAAAGTATCTGCGGTAGCCTCAGAGTATCTTACCAGACGTACCTCCGGAATGGACTCCAGCCAGGACACCAGCGTACCCTGCATGGATACATCACTTAAGAACACCTGATAGCTGTTCTCACCGGCCAAAGGATTGTCCGCAAATCCTTCTTTAAAATCTTCTCCAAAATAGTCTCTTCCAAAGCTCTCCCAAGCCTCTTCATCAGAGATAAACTGTACATCAGAAACCTCCACGCGGGCCGCAATCTGCTCACCGATTTCCGCCAGACGGGCATCATCGGGAACCTGTCCTTCTGCATGGGACTCGCAACCATCGGGAAGCTCTCCCTCGTAATGGAAAAATACTGTTACGGAAACGCCTTCCTCTGCATTTTTAACTATATGCTGGAAGTTGGCAACAATTGCATAAAAAAGACCAAACAAAAACAGACATGCCGCAATCGTAGCAATAGATGCCAGAGAAAACAGCTTATTGCGGAAAATATTCGCAAATCCCTGCTTGATGGTATAAAGTAATGTACTAATCTTCATCGATATAACCACCTTCCTCTTCATCGCTGACAATTACACCCTTTTTCATGGTGATTACACGCTTCTGCATGGCATTTACAACCTCACTGTTATGGGTTACAACCAAAACAGTGGTGCCTGCTGCATTAATCTCCTCCAAAAGATTCATAATTTCCCAGGTGTTGGTAGGGTCCAGATTACCTGTAGGCTCATCTGCAAGCAAAATGGAGGGTTTGTTTACCAGCGCTCTCGCCAGCGCCACCCTCTGCTGTTCGCCGCCGGAAAGCTGGCGGGGATTGGATTTATACTTACCTGCCAGACCTACTGTAGACAGAATCTCAGGTACATTTCTACGAATCTCATTGGCAGGAACCTCAATGATTCTCTGGGCGAATGCCACATTTTCAAATACATTTCTATCCTTTAACAGACGGAAATCCTGGAACACTACACCAATATTGCGACGGAACTGAGGAATTCTGCGATGGGGAATTCTACTCAAATCATGCCCCATAACATAAACACTGCCGCTGGAAGCTGTAAGCTCCCGCAGCAGAAGTTTAATCAATGTAGATTTACCGGAACCACTGTTACCTACCACAAATACAAATTCGCCGGGCCGGATTGTCAGACTGACATTATTAAGCGCCGGAGAACCTGTGGAGTAAGCCTTGCTTACATTTTCCAAACAGATGATACCGTTTTCTTCGATAAATTGCTCGCGCATTTGTCTTTGTAATTCTTTGTTTGCCATTGTGCCTCCATAAAACTTGTCGTATATAGAATAAGACGCCTTTAATAATCAAAGGTTTCCATATATTTCATGTATTTTACTACCATCAGCGCAATTTTAAAGGTGATGGCATCCTCAAACACACGCAAATCAAGCCCTGTACTCTTCTGGAGCTTGTCCAGACGATATACAAGCGTATTGCGGTGAATGAACAGCTGTCTGGATGTCTCAGATACATTCAGACTGTTCTCAAAGAATTTATAAATGGTGGTAAGGGTCTCCTCGTCAAATTCATCGGGGCTCTTGCCGCCAAATATCTCTCTGATGAACATTTTACACAGAGGAATAGGCAACTGATAAATCAGACGTCCGATTCCCAACTCACTGTAAGCAATCAAGTCTCTGCTGTCAAAGAAAATCTTGCCCACATCCAGAGCCATCTTGGCTTCCTTGTAGGAACGGCTGACTTCCTTGATCTCATGAATCACCGTACCATATGCCACACGCACTCCCTGAATACCCTCTTTCTGCAGATAGGTAATCAAATTGCGGGCACTCTTCTCAATCTCCTTGGTAGCGTCTGCCTCCGGAAGCTCCTTTACAATGATAACATCTTTTTCATCCACTGCGGTGATGAAATCTTTTCCATTACTGCCAAAGCAGGTACGGGCAAGCTCACGCACATTGCTGTCCTTGCCGCTTGCGGACTCCACAATAAGAACCACACGGGGAACATCCGTCTGGATATGGAGCTTTTTGGATCTGCTGTAAATATCTACCAAAAGCAGATTGTCCAAAAGCAGATTCTTGATAAAGTTATCCTTGTCAAAGCGCTCCTTGTAAGCCACAAGAAGGTTCTGAATCTGGAATGCAACCATCTTGCCCAGCATGTAAACATCTTCGCCCACGCCGGCAACCACCAGAATATACTCCAGCTGCTGCTCATCAAAAATCTTATAATACTGATAGCCCTGAATCTCCTGAGAATCCGCAGGGGAAGCCGCAAACTCTACAGCAACACCGCTACAGCTGCTCATGTCCACAGTAGACGCAATCTCCTTGCCGTCTGTGTCCATCACACTCAGGTCCATGCGGGAAATACCCTTTAATCCGTCAATTGTACTTTGCAAAATCTGATTTGAAATCATATACACGCTCCTTTAATCAGAAATCATACTAACACAAATGTACAAAAAAATCGCCAAAAATGCAATAGTTTTTCGGAGATTTTTCACAAAAAATGCAAAAAAAGAGCTGTTAGAGCACTTTTTGGACTCTAACAACTCTAAATTTCATTGTTAAAATTGACGAAAATCTAAATTCTCAAGTCAAAATTACCACCCACAGCGGGGTTCACACTCAGCTCCATGGCTGCCGCGTCAATCATCTCTACCATGCCCTGACCCAATGTCTCCAGGGTATCCATAGACTTGCCAAGTACTGCCGTACTCACCTGTGTCTGCACACGATTGGTTGCCAATGCTGTTGATAATCCTGCTATATCCATGCCGAATACCTCCTTCCCACATGTTCAAAGCACCTATAGCCTCTTTTGGTATAGATATTATAACATACTTACAAAAACTTTTCAACTAGGCTTTCCGAATCACCTTATCTTTTATCACCACATCCCCGGCTTTCAAAAGATGACCCACCGCACGCTTGAATTCGTTCTTACTCATACCGGTCTCCCGGCGGATTACCTCCGGGTCCGCCTTCTCTGTAAAGGGAAGCACGCCCGAATAGCTGTCTAAAAGGGCAAGAATCTCCCGGGCATCCTTTTCTATCTGAGCCAGTCCGCTGTCTCTCACACTAAGCGTCAGTCTGCCATCCGGCAGCACATCAATAACTCGTGCCTCCACATCCTCAAAAAGCTGTACATTGCCATAGAGCTCTTTCTTGGGAATCAGTGCAGAATACCTATTGTCCACCGCTACAAAGGCACCGAAATTGTCGCTGATTTCATAGACGCGTCCTTTTACCCGGTCATCCTTTTTATAGGGACTGTCACTCCTAAGATTCTCATAGACATTGGTGGTAGCACAGAGTCGGTTGCTCTTGTCAATATAAAGAGACACCAACACCTTCTCTCCCTGTTTTACACGGCGTTTCTGCTGCTTAAAGGGCAAGAACAAATCCTTCTCCAGGCCCCAGTCTAGGAAAGCACCAATTTTGCCAATCTGGGCCACCGTAAGCTCTGCT
>JAZQFO010000163.1:0-6973 GCA_045539535.1 Acetatifactor sp. | reverse complement strand
CTACCCGGGACAAGAATAAAGCCCGGAAGCTGATTGAACAGCGCGTGGCTTTATATGCGGATAAAATGGGGATTGCCTATGGGAGAATATCCATGCGCAATCAGAAGACAAGATGGGGGAGTTGCAGCAGTGACGGCAATCTGAATTTTAACTGTCGCCTGCTGTATGTGCCGTTAGAGCTTTTGGATTATGTGGTGGTACACGAACTTGCCCATAGAAGACATATGAATCATTCTGCGGACTTTTGGCAAGAGGTGGAGAAGTACCTGCCGGATTATAAGGAGCGCAAGGCGAGACTGAAGCAGTATCGGGTGGAGTAAGTGTGCTCCCGGATGTGATAAAGGATAGGGAGTGGATGAAGACCATGGAGAAAGTGGAACGAGTTCGAAAAGAGAATTATAGTAATAGTAAAAAAAGAAATCCTAAGAATTTTAATAAGAAAGAAAAAAGCGATGGCAAGAAGTCTATTTGTCCCGTATCCGGCAAGTGTGGTGGCTGCAAATGGATTGACAAAAGCTATGAGGAGCAGCTTGCGGAGAAGTCTAAGGCATTTGCCAAACTTATGGCACCTTTTTGTAAGCCGGAGCCTATCATTGGTATGGAGAACCCGGCACACTACCGCAATAAGGTACATGCGGTGTTTGGAGAGGATAGAAAGCACAATATGATTTCCGGCACCTATGAGGCTAAGAGTCATCGTATCGTGCCCATCAATAGCTGTTATATTGAAAACGAGAAGGCAGATGCCATTATTGTGACGATAAGAGAACTGGCCAAATCCTTTAAGATGCGGGCGTACAATGAAGATACCGGGTATGGATTGCTTCGGCATGTACTGATTCGCACCGGACATGTGACAGGGCAGATTATGGTGGTGCTGGTACTGGCGTCCCCGATTTTACCCTCCAAGAATAATTTTGTAAAGGCACTGCTGAAGGAACATCCGGAGATTACCACCATAGTAGTCAATGTGAATAACAGAGGCACCAGTATGGTGTTAGGTGACAAAGAGCAGGTTATTTACGGGAAAGGATATATCGAGGATGTGTTGTTAGGCAAGACGTTCCGTATTTCTCCTAAATCTTTCTATCAGGTAAATCCTGTTCAGACAGAAAAGCTTTATGCCAAGGCATTGGAATATGCGGCGCTGACCGGTAAGGAGACCGTGATGGATGCCTACTGTGGAACCGGCACTATTGGCATCATTGCTTCCAATCAGGCCGGTAAGGTTATTAGCGTAGAGCTCAATGGAGATGCTGTGCGGGATGCCCGAGTGAATGCCAAGTGCAATAATGTGAAGAATATTAGTTTTTACCAGAATGATGCAGGTAAATTCCTGGTGGGTATGGCAGAAAATGCCGGAAATAAGCAAGAGTCTGTGGATGTCCTTTTGATGGATCCACCCAGAAGCGGTAGTGATGAGGCTTTTTTGAGCTCGGTTGCGCGCATGAAGCCGGGAAAGGTGGTATATGTTTCCTGCAATCCGGAGACTTTGGTGCGGGATTTGAAATACTTGACCAAGCATGGTTATCAGGTGAAAAAGGCCGTAGGCGTGGACATGTTCCCTTTCACGGAGTCTACGGAAGCTGTATGCCTTCTTGTACGAAAATAATTTGGAGATAAACGATGTTAGCGAATTTTTTAAACCAAAGATGGGTTGAAATTTTCATAGATTCTTTTTGGAAAATTTTATTGCCGGGACTGAAGATTACCATTCCCTTGACGGCAGTGTCTTTTGTATTTGCATTATTGATTGCTGTGGTGGTGGCGCTGATTCAGTTTGCCAATGTGCCGGTGTTAAAGCAGCTTGCCAGATTTTATGTGTGGGTAATTCGAGGAACCCCGATTCTGGTACAGCTCTTTGTGGTATTCTATGGTTTGCCCGGTGTGGGAATTTTGTTGGATCCTATTCCTGCGGCATTGATTGTGTTTTCCATCAATGAGGGCGCCTATGCATCAGAGACTGTGCGAGGTGCACTGGAAGGTGTGCCCAAGGGACAGCTGGAAGCGGGTTTTTGTGTGGGAATGTCCTGGCTTCAGACCATGAGGCGCATTGTGCTGCCCCAGGCTATGAGAACTGCGTTTCCGGCGCTTTCCAATTCCTTAATTGGATTGTTAAAGGAAACTTCTCTGGCAGCCAATATCACAGTGGCGGAGATGTTTATGTCCACCCAGCGAATTGTAGCAAGAACCTATGAGCCTCTGCTTTTGTATCTGGAGGTTGGTTTGATTTATTTGATGTTCTGTACGGTTTTAACCTGGATTCAGAGATGGGGAGAAAAGCATGTTATCGGTAAAGGGTATTCGTAAGACCTTTGGCAAGACAGAGGTCTTGCGAGGAATTGATTTGGAAGTGAACAAGGGTGATGTGGTGGCTGTTCTGGGACCCAGTGGTTCCGGTAAGACTACCTTGCTTCGATGCCTGAATTTTTTGGAGATGGCGGATGAAGGGAGTTTTACCTTCGACGGGGAAACCTATGATTATAAGAAGCTTTCCCGCAAAGTGATTGCCGGGATTCGAAAGAAGACGGCCTTTGTATTTCAGAGTTTTAATTTATTTGCCAATAAGACTGCGCTGCAGAATGTGACGGAAGGGTTGATTGTGGCGCGTAAGATGCCCAAGAAAGAAGCGGAGCTTCTGGGCAGACAGGCTCTTGATAAGGTGGGACTGTCTGATAAATATGATGCTTATCCGAATCAGCTTTCCGGTGGTCAGCAACAGAGGGTAGGCATTGCCAGAGCCATTGCCACCAATCCGGAGATTATCTTTTTTGATGAACCTACATCTGCACTGGACCCGGAGTTAATTGGAGAGGTGCTTTCTGTTATGCGGCAGTTGGCGGCGGAGGGGATGACTATGTTGGTGGTAACCCATGAAATCGGGTTTGCCAGACAGGTGTCCAACAAGGTAATTTTTATGGATGAAGGTCAGATCCTGGAGGCAAAGGAGACTAAGGCATTTTTTGAGAAGCCTCAGAGTGTCAGGGCAGAAGAATTTTTGCGTACGCTTGCAGAACATGATGCATAATGGACCGGTTTGTGTTATACTATGTGCCGGGAAAGATTTCAATGGAAGATTGAGGAGAATGTTATGAAGAATAAGTTTAGAAAGTATATTGTGGGATTGTGCGCAGGTGCGTTGCTTCTTGCGGGATGCGGTGCGGCACAGGAGCCCGGAAAGAATACACAGGCAAGCAGTCAGCAGAGTGAAGCAGTCGCACAGGAGCAAGATCAGCTGGCACGTATTCAGGCCGCAGGTGAGATTACCATTGCTATGGAGGGTACATGGGCGCCCTGGACTTATCATGATGAGAGTGATGAGCTGGTAGGCTTTGATGTGGAAGTGGGCAAAGCCATTGCTAAGAAGCTGGGCGTGGAGCCTGTGTTTGTGGAAGGTGAGTGGGACGGCCTTTTAGCAGGACTTGAGGCGGGCCGTTATGATATTATGGTAAACGGTGTGGAATATACCGATGAGAGAGGTAAGAAGTATGATTTCTCCGAACCCTATGGCTACATCCGTACCGCCATCATGGTAAAGGGCGACAATACCAAGATTCAGTCCTTTGAAGATTTGGAGGGCAAGACTACTGCGAACACCATTTCCAGTACCTATGCGCAGCTGGCAGAAAGCTATGGTGCTACCGCCACCGGTGTGGACGATTTGAACCAGACCATGGAGCTTTTGCTCCAGGGAAGAGTAGATGCAACCTTGAATGCGGAGGTAACATTTTACGATTATTTGAACGTGCATCCGGATGCAGATGTTAAAATTGCAGCGCTGACAGAGGATGCATCCCATGTGTGTATTCCCATGAGAAAGGGAGACGATTCGGCAACGTTGAAAGCTGCAATTGATCAGGCGATTGCGGAACTGCGTGAGGAAGGTATGCTCGCTGAGATTTCCGTTAAATATTTCGGAACAGATATTACTAATGTACCTGTGCAGTACAAATAACGAGAATTTCCACAGCTGTCCCTTGGGGCAGCTGTTTTCAAAAGGATACATAAAGGATATATCCGGCTTTTACAATACACTCATCATTACAAATGATAACGGAGGGGAAAAGGTGTTTCATATTTTGCTTGTAGAGGATGATCCGCAGATTAGAGAGGTCATTGAAGATTATTTTGCATCGAAAAGCGGCGGCGAAATTCAGATTCATACGGCGGCAGACGGACTGGCAGGTCTGGAGGCGGTATATGAGAGAGAGTATGACTTGTGCATGCTGGATGTGATGCTTCCCGGGGAAAATGGCTTTGAGATTTGTCGCAGTCTTCGCGAGAGAAGCATTGTACCGATTATTTTCCTTACCGCCAGAAACCAGGAGGAAGATATTCTCTATGGTTATCATTTGGGATGTGACGACTACCTTGTAAAACCGTTTTCGCTGGCTCAGCTTTATGCCAAGGCCAATGCATTGCTAAAGCGCTCTAAGGGCATGGTGACTTCTTCTGAGATGGTTTGTGGAGAGATTGCCTTAAATCCCGGCAACTTTACTGTGAAGGTAAAAGGGGAGATGGTGGAGCTGCCTCCTAAGCAGTACGCTATTTTAAAGTATCTCATGGAGAATAAAGGGCGGGTAATCGAAAGAGATTTATTGTTAACCCGTATCTGGGGATATGAATATGAGGGCAATGAACGGGTGCTTGACAATCATATCAAGAAGCTTCGCAAGGCGCTGGGCAGTGCCGGCAGTCAGATTAAAACGGTGATTACCAAGGGGTACAAAATATCTGATGAGTAAGGGAGATAGTGATTTATGAAAAGGAAGAAACGTAAAAGCTTTGCAAATGTATTCTGGGGGAAGTTTTTCTGGATTACTTTCGTGTTGACGGGCCTATGTCTGTTTGGGCTTTTTATTTTCGTGACGATCAATAAGGATAATTGTTGGAACGGTTTTTGGGAAGTTGAAAAAGCGCGATTGGACAATATTCAGGATGCTGCAGAGGGAGGAATGGATGATTTTGCCAGGAAACAGCAGTTTCGAGGTGCAATTATGGCAGAGGCCAATCAGGTGGTGTCAGTTCTGTATGATACTGATACAAAGGAACTGATTGCAGGATGTGAGGAGCAGATAGTCATATTTCGCAGCAGGTCGGATGAAGCGCCATCAACGGTGTACTGTTATCCCACAGCGGATGTTCCCGGCTGGAAAGAGCATCGCGAAAAGGTTGCTGAACTAAAAACGCCCGGCAACATTGTATATGAAACAATAGACATGTCTCATTTTTATCAAAAGGGCGACCGGGTTGTGCCGGGTTCTTTTACAGTCACTGTCACGGTGAGTGATTTATTAGAGTATGAAATGGCAGAAGATGGGTATGAGCCGGAGTATGCGTTTGTCAGCTCCTTTGATATGAGTGGAGTGATTCCTGATGATTATGAACAAAAGGAAATTGGAGAGGGAGATTTTAAGCTTATTCCGCTTATTGTAGGATATTCTCCGTCTAATTCATGGTTGCAGCGTTATGGAGGAATTGACCGGGCTTATAAGCTTTTGCAGGAGGAATATGCGGCGTTACAAGCTAACGGAAAAGAGCTTGGGAATTATGAGGAGTGGACCTTCTTTACATTGACAATGACGGGTTATTCAGAAATGGACTTGGAAAATGGTCAAACGGTCGCTTTGTTTTCCGTGGCTCGTTATGATCTTTGGGAGACCTACAAAATCATATTTTTTATCATTGCAGGAGTGCTTTTGATGTTTGATATCGTGCTGGCACTTATTCTGGCTAAAATTTCTTATACACAGATAAAGGCCCAGTACGACATGATAGATTACCGCAAAACTCTGATGAATACCATGGCTCATGACTTAAAGAGTCCGTTAATGTCTATTTCCGGTTATGCAGAGAATCTGGCAGACAATATGGCGTCAGGCAAGCAGGAACACTATGCCAATGCTATTTTGGAAAATGTACAGTATATGAATGGCATTGTAGAATCTGTTTTGGCTTTGTCCAAAACAGAGCAAGAGGGCATTTTACCAAATAAGAAAGAATTAGATGTGCCGGCTCTTTTACAGGAAGTACGAAAACGGTATGAGCTCCAACTGGAGGAAAAGGAGCTTCAGCTAGCGGTAAATGGGCAGCTTACTCTAAAAGCGGATGAAAGTCTGATGGCCCAAACACTGGATAATTTGCTGGGCAATGCCGTAAAGTATGCGACTCCGGGCAGTACCATAGAGGTAGTGTTTGATACCAAGTACATGGAAATGAACAACGCCTGTGAAGAAGATTTATCTGATGTGGCGGATACACTTTGTGAGCCTTTTGTAGTGGGCAGTAAAAGTCGTAGCGGTAAGACAGGAAGCGGCATGGGTCTTGCGATTGTTAAGAATATCTGTGAGCTGCATGGATATCGTTTGCAGGTGGCCTGTGAGAAAGGGCATTTTATGACAAAAATTATTTTTTCAAAAAAATAAGACAAGAACGGCTGCGTACCCTTTGGTATGCAGCCGTTTAAACATATTTTTATTTATGCATTTGCCATTGCAGATAATTCTTCCAACATCTTGGGCATCTCGGTATCCATGTTTTCATTGGTAAACTGGCAGGTTCCAACCTTCTTGTGGCCGCCGCCATTGTACTTAAGCATCAGGCTTCCTACATCTACGGTGGAAGTCTTGTTTAAGATGCTGTAGCCGACAGCAGCAGAGCATCCCTGACCACCGCGTCCGCTGACAATCCATGCAGAAATATTCTGCTCGGGATACATGCTGTAAATCAGGAAGCGGTTACCGGAGTAAATGGGATCTACGCCACGCAAGTCAGAAATAATCAGGTTGCCGTCCACGCGGGTGTATTTCTGAACCATCTCCATAAATTTCTCGGTCTGTTCATGATATACTGCGATACGCTCCTGAACATCGGGAAGCGCAAGAATCTCGTCCGTGGTCATGGTACGACATGCGTCAATGAGCTTCTCCATAAGCTGGTAGTTGGAGATGGTGAAGTTGCGCCATCTGCCAAG
>JAZQFO010000162.1:0-12062 GCA_045539535.1 Acetatifactor sp. | reverse complement strand
AAGCTGGATTGTACCGTAGCCATTATCAAGAATGCCAAGAGTAATAAAATGGGCAAGAAAGACATTCTGAAGGTAGAATGTGACATCGACAAGCTGGACCTTGACATTCTGGCATTTCTGGACCACAACATCACCGTAAACGTAATTAAAAACGGTGAAATCGTTGCCAAGAAGGAACTGATTCTTCCCAAGCAGATTAAAAATGTTATCAAGTGCCGCAATCCCCGCTGCATCACCTCCATCGAGCAGGGACTGCCCCATATTTTCTTCCTTGCAGACGAGTTAAAGGGCATCTACAGATGCAAATACTGCGAAGAGAAATACACTGAAAATTCCAAATAAATCTTGAGAAACAAACAGCCGGCGCACCCTTAGGTACGCCGGCATTTGTATTTTTTTACATTTCCGAAGCCTGACACATGCCGAAAGATATTCCCTGTGCCTTCAACTCCTCTTCCACCTGATCCAGAGCATCATCCTCATCCTCGGCAAATAATAACTTCTTTTGCAATTCTGTCCGCATGTCCTCAGACAATACGGTTACCTCATACATCTGCATAAGTCTAACCTGCTTCCTTTAATTGGCCCCGGCTGCCTGAAAATACTTTGCCTCAAACTCCTTGATGGGCATGGGCTTGGCAAAATAATATCCCTGGAAAATATCACAGCCTGCCTGGGTCAGATACTCAACCTGTTCCAAGGTCTCCACACCTTCCGTAACAACGGTAAGTCCCAGACTCTTGGACATATCAATTACAGAATTCATGATGGTACGGCTACGCTCTTCGTGGGGGGTCTTGCGCAGGAGGCCTCTGTCCAGCTTTAACACATCCACTTCAATATCCTGCAGCGTGTTCAAAGATGAATATCCGCTTCCAAAGTCATCAATCTCCACCTGAAAACCAAATGCCCTTAACCTGGTAAGCAAGTCTACCTGCTTGGCCAGTTCCTCCATCAGTGCAGTTTCCGTTATCTCAAGCTTCAAATACTCCGGGTTAATCTCATAACGCTTTACAAGAGAGGTCAAGGTCTCATATACATCCAGAAAATAGAAATCCTTGGGGGAAATATTTACGGAGATATGCAGGCCTTCCCTGCCCTGATCCTTCCATTCCCGAAGCTGTCTGCAAGCCAGCTCCCACACATAACAGTCCAACCGGGCGATATTGCCGCTCTTTTCAAATACCGGTATAAACTCTGCCGGTGAAATCATACCCCGCACAGGGTGATCCCAGCGCACCAATGCCTCCGCACCCAGCACATCATAATCCCTTACAGCAATCTGAGGCTGCAGATAAATCTGAAACTCTCCCGCTGCAATGGCACGGTCAAACTCACCTACCATCACTTTTTCACGCTGCGATGTATTACCCATATTTTCACTGTAATGAGACACAATCTGCTGGTAATTATCCTTAATACGCCTGATTGCTACAAAAGCCCTATCACACATAACCGAAACACTCATCGTCGGATCAGCGATATGATACACGCCAACATGCACATGCATCTTATAAACACTACTTTTAACAATCTTCTTTAAGTCCTCCAGATACTCCTCATAGTCCTCTTCATGGAAGTACTCTTCCCGCATACACATTGCAAAGCGGTCCGCCTCCAAACGTCCGTATCTGGTATCCTCATGTACCGCATCCCTGCGCATCAGCCCTGCAATACGCTTGAGAATACGATTACCTGTCTCCTCGCCAAACAAATCATTTACAACCTTAAAATCCTTTACATCGATACAAACTACTACTCGCTCTGTATCCGGATCCTCCTCCAGAACCTTAGCCGCCTCCTGAAAGAAACGCTCTCGGTTATAAATATCCGTCAAATAGTCATGAGTTGCATTGTATCGCTCAATCTCCAGCTTACGATACGCTTCTGTACGGTCCGCCATAGTAATAAAGATTCCCAGATAACGCCCTTTATTGTCCAACAAGAACTTAAAATGAACCTCAAAGAAGTGATTCTCACCATCCTCCAGAACATACTGCTCATTCCAGGTCTCTTCCTTGAAATCCTCGATTTGACGCTCACCCTTCCATGCTTCAAAATAGGCCTCCACAGGCTCCAGACTCTTATGTGCCCCAAAAATGCGCCTGCACTGCTCATTAGCGTGCACGCATTTGCCGTCCTTATCGAAACACATCACTGCACTCTCCATATCCTCTACAGAAAGTGCCAGCAACCTTGCCACCACATCCTTAGGCACATAAAGCAATGCAAAATAGGCACTAAAAATAGCAAGCCCAAAATAAAGTATCGGTGAAAAATCCATCGGGAAATCCCAGAAGCGATATCCGATATTTCCGGTTAAAATCACCAGAAAGCTCCACAACAAAACCACGTATTTTCTTCGATATACTCGCGTTGTTGAATACACATTCACAAACAACATCAAAAGCACCATCATAACCAGCAGATAATCAAATGCCAAATGTATGCCATAAATCGGCACACCATAGTCAGGTACCTGATACACTACCGTGTAGCAAAAAGCTCCGCCGGGCAATTCTGCCAGCTCACATACAAACACATGCTCCGTAACCGCATTGACAATCATGGATATGGTATCCACCGTCGCCACCACGCACAGCATAACCTTGAACCACATCTTGCCATCCTTGGAATCGGTATACAACCTGGTGAAGTCCAACAAACCAATTACAAGCCAGTCTGCGAAGGCAAAATATAAGCCGTAGAATAGCATAGCAATCATTTCACTGGTAGAAATAACTGCCACCGCATTACAGGTCACCGTCAATGCCGCAGCACCAAATAACAGCTGCAAAGGCCGACGCATGGGGTTCTCATATTTATTTATCAATATTGCTCCTATCACCAGCCCTACCGCCAGCAAACAGGACACAGCAAAAAATCCAATTGCCATACACGAACTCCGGATTTAATTAATTTGTAATATTTTACCACACTTTTGAACAAAAGAAAAGTAGAAAAAGGCTGATTTTTCAGCAACTTTTCCTACTTTTCCTAAAATTTACTCATAAATTGCAAAATCTAACACAACTTTAAACAAATCTCCGTCTGTCATAATCTCCATGGTGCCACCCTGAAGCTCTGTCAGACTCTTGGCAATGGACAGTCCCAAACCGCTTCCCTCCATATGTCTGGAGGCATCACCTCGTACAAACCGCTCCGTCAATTCCTCAGCCGCCACATCCAACTCATACTTGGAAATATTCCGGAAAATCAATTCTACCCGACTACCCTTCCGGTCCATGGAAAGATACACTCTGGACCCCTCCTGGGCATATTTACAGATATTGTTCATCAGATTTTCCACAACACGCCATAGCTGTCTGCCATCTGCCAGAATACGAATTTCCTCCTCCGGCTTTCTAACGATTAGTTTTAATTCCTTGGCAGCCAGACGCTCCTCATACTCTCCTGTAACCTGGGTTAAAATCACTCCAAGCTCACAGGGCATAAGCGTCAGCTCCACATTGCCGGTGGCCGCCTTGGACGCCTCCACCAAGTCCTCTAATAGCTTCTTTAACCGCTTGGCCTGCCGTTGTAAAACCTCCGAATACTCCATGATCTTGGCATCCTTGTCAGGCTCCTGACCGGATGCTGCAACCGCCAGCAGATCCGCATAATTAATAACCGAAGTCATAGGCGTCTTAATATCATGGGACACATTGGTGATCAACTCGGTCTTGAGCCGTTCGCTTTGAATCCGCTCCTCTACCGCCTTCTGGATACCATCTCCGATTTGGTTCAAATCCTCCGCATGAGCCTTAAACTGCAGACAAAGATATTGCGTGTCTAATTTCTGCGAAAGCTTCCCCTCTGCCAGAGCCCGGCTGCTCTTACGAAGCTTTCCAAACGCCATGGCACAATACAAAATAATAGGAATTAGGACTATTTTTTCCAAGAACCATACGACCAATAGCTCATTTTTGCCCCAGCGGACAAGACTTACAATTCCAATAAACTCACACAGAGTGACAAATGCTACTACAATAACCACCAGATGAATCTCCGGCAGCCTTGTTACCAGCTTTATTATACACTTCCACAAAAACTTCACCAAGCGCCAACCCAGCTTGCAGGCCTGATAAAGTAACGTGTGCTGCCACCACTTGCCCAGCTTAAAGCGCAGTGCCAGCTCCCGCAGATAAATCGTTCCCCATACGATTCCTGCCGCAACTCCCACAGAAATCAGTGCTGCTACAAATGTAAAATCTGACCAGGTCCTATAGAACTCATCTGCGGCCACAGACACCAGACAAACAAGTACCATTGTAATAATGCCCCATACGGCAGAGAAAATATCCAGATAAATATTACAAAATACACCGGGAATGACACCTTCTTTACGCCATCTGTGACCTGCATTACACACAATCCAAATCATGCATACCAGTACTGCAACGCACCCGCAAATAGCTCCAATATACAGATTTTCCAACTGGTAATACCAAAATTTTGCCAAATCATGCAAGCGACGGAAATCATTACTTTTTGCCACAGATGCGTCTACATACAAAACTGCTTTGTAATCCTTAAACTCATCCTCCAAAAAGGTATCGTAAACCTTATCCTCCACCACTATCACTACCTCTGCGTCTGTAACCGGGACTTCCGTTTCAATACCTGTTCCAATGGTCATATTCCCGGCTCTTCTGCTAAAATAACCCTCATACTGGTAGTACCATTTTCTATGAACAGAACTGGTATTGGTCCACAGCATTTCATTGGTCTGCATGTCATAAATGGCATATTTAATATTATTGGTTTCACTTTCCGCTTCAAAGGCCTCAATCATATCCTCCAAGGTTGGATAATTCCAATCATTATGGCAGATATAATCTAAATGTTCGTAGGCCTCGTTAGACATCATACGCTTTTCAAATTCTGCAAAGCTGTTATCATTGGCTCCCCAGTTCCAAAGCCAGACAACCATCAAAATGCAAAAACTTGCACACAGCGCTCCCGTAGCCATCACAAAATACAAAAGCACTTGAAATCCCGTACTTCTGGTAATTCCACCACTCTTCATCTGCCTAGTCCCTCCTTACATCCTTCTCACACTTATAGCCCTGGCCCCAGACCACCTTGATATAGCGGGGATCTGCCGGGTTAATCTCCAGCTTTTCCCGTAGATGCCTGATATGTACAGCTACCGTATTCTCACTGCCATAGGGCAAATCATTCCAGATGCGTTTATAAATTTCCTTAGGAGAAAACACTTGACCGGGATTCTGCATCAGAAGTCTCAGAATATCATATTCCGTAGGGGTAAGCGCCACCTTTTCCCCATCTAACGTAACTGTTTTTTCTTTGTCATCCAATTCGATGCCGCCCACACGTACCACCTCCGGGCGCACATTACCGCCGCCCAGCTGCATATAACGTCTAAGCTGTGACTTCACCCTGGCAGACACCTCCACCGGATTAAAAGGCTTGGTAATGTAATCATCCGCGCCTACCGTAAGTCCCAGCACCTTGTCTGCATCCTCGCTCTTGGCTGTAATCAAAATAATCGGCACATTACACTGCTCCCGGATGCGCACCATGGCAGAAATCCCATCCATTTCAGGCATCATAATATCCATCAGCACCAGATGAATCTCATTTCGCTCAATAACCTCCAGGGCCTCCACACCGTTGAAAGCCTCATAAAGCCTATAATTTTCATCATGAAGATAAATCTTCAGTGCATTCACAATATCCTTTTCATCATCACAAATCAGTATATTATACATAGAGTTAACCTCCTCATCTTCCCTCTCATTGTATCAAATGATATTTTAACAATAAATAGCTGAAACCTTTAAGATTTCATTAAGACATAAAAACTGCCGAACTTCAAACGAAATCCGGCAGATACTATGCGTCATAGATATCTGGGTTATCAACATCCCAACTATCAATATAGAATTTTACCTATATACGGCCACTTCAACCGCCGTTCTCCCCTTCTTGGTCTCCTTGGGCTCTCCAACTACTTGGAATTTACCGAAGCCTCTGGCATTCACCGTTTCCCCCACCTTCAACTGCTTAGCATTGTTCTCACAAAGCCTACCGTCCACAAATACTTTTTGTGCCCGGAACAAAGATAGGCTGTCCTCTCTGGACTTATTGTAAACCTTGGCCAGCACTGCATCCACGCGCATAGAGGCAGCCTGCACAACCAAACGCTTTGGTTCCTCCTGAGGCACATCTGCTGCACTCTCCACCACTTCGCACCGCACATTGGTATGCTTAACCTGGGTCAGATTCTCGCAAATATACTCTGCAATAGTATCCAGACAGAATAAATAGGCTTCCTTGTCTCCCACCCGGATATCCCCCAAGGTGCTTCTCTCTATTCCTAAATTCATCAAAGCCCCCAGAAAATCCCTATGAGAAAGTGTATCTGCAAACTTTGCCATAAGGGGCCTAATATGAATACATACGATGGGAAAATCCACCTCATAGCCAAGCATGTCCCCATTGCCGAAGCGCACCACCTTGCGGTCTGTGCCTTCCGCTCCGCCGCATAACACAAAATGAGCATGGGACAGCTCCCGCTCCATCTGCCAGAACACATCCTGCTCACTCAATCCTAAAAATCCTGTAAACGTAAACATATTCCGGGAGAATGACTTGTCAGCCAAATCCCGGAATCTGTTGCGTAACTGTTGTAATTCCTTTTCGTTATCCATTTTCATTCTCCATGAATCCAGACGGTATATTGCGCTTCGCCTTCCACCGACCAAATCGCTTCCTTACCCCAGCGCCACATCCAGCACCATCATCAGGGCAAAGCCGATGACAAATGCAATGGTTCCCAAATTCGAGTGCTCTCCCTCACTGGCTTCCGGAATCAACTCCTCCACCACCACATAAATCATGGCACCCGCTGCAAAACCAAGCATATAAGGCAAAATCGGTGTTACCAGACCTGCCAGCAAAATAGCAGTCACCGCTCCCAAAGGTTCCACAATACCGGAAAGACTTCCCAAAAGGAAAGATTTCATTCGACTGTGTCCCTCACTTCTAAGCGGCAGAGAAATAATAGCCCCCTCAGGGAAATTCTGAATTGCAATACCTATAGACAGAGCAATTGCTCCTGCCATGGTAACATTTCCTTCCCCGCTTAAAACACCTGCGAAAATTGCCCCGCAGGCTGCACCCTCAGGCAGATTGTGAATGGTTACCGCCAGCATCAGCATGGCAGTACGCCCCAAACTGCTTTTCGCTCCCTCCGGTTTATCGCTGCCCAAATGAAGGTGTGGTATTAAACTGTCCATGAGCAGCAGGAAAAATACACCGAGCAAGAACCCCACAAGCGCCGGTACAAAGCCCAGTTTTCCCATATTTTCAGACATATCCATAGCCGGTATCAAAAGTGACCACACAGAAGCCGCCACCATAACACCTGCCGCAAAACCTGTAAAAACTCTCTGTAAGTTAGGGCTGATTTGTTTTCTCAAGAAAAACACACATGCAGCCCCTGCTGTTGTTCCCAAAAGGGGAAGCAGCACGCCAATTGCCACATTCATAACCTTTCACCCTTTGCTTTTCTAATTAGATTTAAAATCCGGCCAAATCCTTGCCCTGCAATGCATACCATAAGAAATTCACACCACAGACCAAATGATAGCCAAACACCGCCCACTCTGCGGGCAGAAAAATTACTTTCCAGGACTTTTTCCACTCAATTGTATTGCGAAGTACAAGTACCAAAGTCAGGAAAAACACAAAAAACATACCATGCATATAGCCCCAGGAAAAGTTAGCATGCTCCATGCGGAATCCTTTTTCGTACAGCAGCAAAAACATTGCCATACCAACCAGATAATTGTACCAGGCAAACCGATACACAAACTTTTCCCGTACAGTCTTAAAATTAAATACCAGATTCAGCGCCAGTACTCCCAGAGTAAGCGCCATTCCCATTACAATACTCAAGGGAATGCTCTTGGTAAAATTACTCCATACCAGTCCAAAATCGATGCCGATTCCGGTCTCCTCACCCTTTACATTGGTTCCTGTAAACACCCCAAAGAACTGATACAAAAGGTCCAGTCCGGTAGGTATCATGGTCACACACAGACAAAACGCATTTTTAAAGCTCCTACCCTTACTGCGCACCAAATCCACCAACAGCAAAATCCCCATCAAAGGCACCAAAACCATTGTATAGCTGGGTTTTGTAATGGTCATCAAAAACAAACTCACCGCAAAAGGCACACAGCCCTTCCATGTAAATTCCTTCTGATAGCTCTTAAGTACCTTCGCAGCCTCAAAAAAGCAGACAATGGTAAAAGGTCTGGTTGCCAGATATGTGGCATTCCAAATGGGGTTTGGAGTATAGATACCCATACATCTGTAAGCATAGTCAAACCCAAAAAACGCTGTGTTCTTGGGAGAATACAGATTTCCCAGCAAAAACAAGGAAAACACCATAAACGTAATGGCCAAATCCAGCGCAAACACCTTTTTGCTGCTCCAGCTTTCCACCTTCAGTCCGTCCTTTACCTCTTTGTCAAGGTAATACTTGGTCACACAAACAGCCAATGCATTCAAAAGCGCCGTGGCAATAGCCATACCTAAAGGTGCACCGGCCACCAATGCAATCAATTTGGCCAGGGTAAACAGAAGCGGATACGGAAACTCATAATTCCCCTGAATTCCACGCACCTTATTTACATAATCCGGCATATCAGAGCGGAATACCGGCACCTCATAACACTGCATCACAAACAGATACAGCATCACTGCCGTATATACCGCCAAAAGTACGGCAAATATGATTTTCTCTACCGAAATTGTATTTTTACGCAAAGCTGATAATCTCCTCTTTCGGTGCTTTGGTTTTCTCTACACTGATTGCATGTAAAATCGGTCCCTCACCATTGTAATCCTCCCAGTACTCCTTGGAGACAGTGGCAGTCACCTTTACCCATTCCTTTTGTTTCAATGCAGCAGCACCTGCAAATTCACAGGCATATCCCAAAAACGCCATATCATCTGCACAGCAGGTCATAGCCATGCGTCCGGGCACAAAATAATCTTTTGGGAAATCATCGGGGCGGTATACCATGGCCGTAAAGCAAATCTTCTTGCCGATATAGCGCTCCAAATGATCCATAGAATCCAGATACCAGATACCGTAACCGTTATTGTCCAGCTCGATTACATCCTGATTCAAATCATAAGGCAGATCCTCCTCAAAAATTTCATCTACCTCACCCTCAGAGGTTTCAAAAATCACATCGGCAGAAGGATTAATAGACTTAATATTACGTCTGTAACTCCCCAGAACCACAATGCCATCGCACCTGTTCACAATAATCATCTCGGATTTACGAATCTGCTCCGCAAAAAGAGAACGCATATTGTTAAAATACATAGGAAAAGTGGAACCGTCAACAGTGGTAATCTGCTGCTCAATCTGCCAATGGAACGGCAGTTTTGCATTTTTGTAATTCCACATACCATTGTATTCTATGATAATACGCTCAGGATTGTGCTTCTTTTCAAGCTCCATCAGCTTGTCCGGCGTAAAATCTTCCTCGTCCTCCACAAGCTCCATTACAGTCTTACTCATGGCAAGAAGCTCTTCATCATATTCAATCTCACCCTCCTCACATACAATGAGCAGAGTCTTTCCTTTGATTTTAAAATACGGCTGACCCAGGGTAAAACTGATAAACTCCGTCTTACCACTCTCCAAAAAACCGTTAATCACATAAACAGGCTTCATATCTACGCCTTCTTTCCATTTTTTTACCAACCCCAATTCTCGTTGTGGGCTGTTACTAACATCCAAATAATTCAGCTAATTTGTCTTCACGCAAGCGGGCACCAATGACGCAGATTTTGCCGGTTACTTCGGGCTTGCCGCTGCGAATCTCGGATTCACCGGGTACAAAGTCGTAGTAAATCCAGGTACCGTCCTCTGCAGGCACCATGCCCTTGGCACGTAGTACATCGCCGTACCAGCCGCTGTCAAGCTCCTCCAAAATATGCTCAATCTGCTCCTTGGTGTAGGTGTTGGGAGTCTCTACGCCCCAGCTGCCAAACACTTCATCTGCGTGGTGATGGTGATGACCGCATCCACAGCCGCACTCTTCGCCGTGCTCATGATGGTGGTGATGCTCGTGGTCGTGCTCATGGTCATGATGGTCATGCTCATGATGACAATGTTCATGGTCGTGATGATGCTCGTGGTCGTGGCATCCGCAACCGCATTCCTCGTCGTGCTCGTGATGATGGTGATGATCATGATCGTGATGACAATGCTCATGGTCGTGGTGATGCTCGTGGTCATGGCATCCGCAACCGCACTCCTCGCCATGCTCGTGATGATGCTCGTGGTCATGGTGATGATGCTCATGCACGCTCTCCAGCATCTCCTTCATCATATCCTCCAGCTTGTCAGCACCTTCGATGGTCTCCAGCACATCCTTACCCTCCAGCTGTGCCAAAGGTGTAGTAATGATGGTTGCCTTTTCATTATGCTCTCTGATAAGCTCCACTGCTGTGTGAATCTTATCCTGAGAAAGCTTGTCTGTTCTGCTTAGAATAATGGTGCCGGCATGCTCAATCTGATTGATAAAGAACTCACCGAAATTCTTGATATACATCTTGCACTTGGAGGCATCCACCACTGCTACCGCACTGTTTACCTGCACATCCAGCTCTGATGCTACACTTTCCACAGCCTTCAAAACATCAGAAAGCTTGCCCACACCGGAGGGCTCAATCAACACGCGCTCAGGTGCATAGGTCTCGATAACCTCCTTAAGAGAGGTGCCGAAATCTCCTACCAGAGAACAACAAATGCAACCGGAATTCATCTCTTTAATCTCGATTCCGGCCTCTTTAAGGAAACCGCCGTCAATGCCGATCTCGCCAAACTCATTCTCGATGAGGACGGTCTTTGAGCCATCCAGCGCCTCCTTCAATAATTTCTTAATCAGAGTGGTTTTACCCGCTCCTAAAAATCCGCTTACTACATCAATTTTCGTCATATTTCCTCACATTCTGCCGTACAGACGGCCCTAAAACTCCATTACATTTTATTTTCTAACATATTGATGAGAATGTCAAGGGCAAGCTTTGCGTCTCCCGATTACAATGTGTATCTATTAAAAAAACACATTCTCAAAAATTTAAGAATGTGTTTTTTTAATTAGAGTGATACATCAATCTTTACTGCCTTTTTCGATTCACCTAAATGCTTCTTCTCCAACTCAAACATTTCTTCTAATACCTTTTTTTCGGTTTCTAATGCCTCACTATTTTGGGTGTCTTTCATAGTATTTTCAGCATTATCTACGATAGTTTCATCCGTTCTGCCTACGAGCTGCTCTTCTCGCATCCTGGTTTCTGCCTGTTTCGCTTCCATTACTTCTTCTTCCGCAGGCAGCTCCTTAAACTCAGCACTTTTTGTAAATGTATGAAAAATCTGTGCTGTTTTAGTGGTATCGCCTAATATCCTTTGTGCCTCTTTTAATTTTTCGCTCTTGGGAATATTCGGATTATTAACAATTGACTTAAGTTCGGACAATTTACCGTTCATCCTGTTTACGTGAAGTCTTTCCGCTTCTTCCTTCGTTTTACAGTTTTTCAGTTTTTTCTCATAGGCTTCCTGTTCCATTCTGTCAGCCTTATACTCCATATACATCTTAGGATCTTTTGCGCGGAGTTTATCTTCTTCTGCCGGACTTAATTCCTGACCACTTTGAATCTTAGCATATATGGAACTATATTCCTTTCCTTCACGCTCTCTTTCAAGCTGCTCCTGATACATTTTAAGCTGCTGTTCTTCCGGAGATAATTCTTTTACTTCTTTTTTCAGGATATTGCCGGACGATTTCTTTTGCTCCCACTTCTGAGTCATTTCCAGCATTTTCCCTGCATTGCGAATAGTTCCTGTAACCACTTTCTGCCTCCTATCCCTTGAAATCAATCGTTGTTCCAAGATATTTTTCAGCATCCGTCTTTACAGTATCTGACATTTGTAAATAGTTATACTCGTCTATCTTTTTCTTCAATTCCTCAATAGAATTTGCTGTAATTACTACTTCCTGTGATTC
>JAZQFO010000161.1:0-2884 GCA_045539535.1 Acetatifactor sp. | reverse complement strand
CCTTTTCAATTTCTTGATTTTAACATAGAAAGATGACTGTGTCAAATAACTTATAATCGTGTGATACAAAAATTTTCTATCATATTTTTCTTGACATTACACGCCCTACCATTCATACTATCCATACAATCTATTTCAAATCGCTATTGTGATTCTGACTATTCATAACTCCCGATTATTTCCGGGAACTATTTTCTTATCTATTAACTTAATTTTTTGTATGCATGTTCCTTTCGCAAAAAGACTAAAAAGACACCACGCCGCGAGATTGAACAAGCCAAATCCGAGCGCAACGATTATCTATCTCAACAAGGAGAACTGCTATCATGAAAAACTGGAATGATTACAAAGAATATGTCAAAAAATTTGACCCTGCATCCGGTAAAACTCTTGCCGCAATGGAGGAACAGGCAGAAATAATCAGTATCCTGATTAAGCAACGTAAAGAATTAGGATTAAGTCAACGTGACTTAGCCTCTCTTTGCGATATGCCACAGTCCTCCGTTGCTCGAATTGAGGCACTTCAAACCACTCCCAATCTTGCTACGTTACTCAAAATCTTACGTTCTTTAGGACTCAAACTGACAATTAGCAAATAGTGAAATCCTCACTGCCGATTCATAATCTCACAAGCCGCTACACAATCCTCTTTTTGCAGGCCCTTCAGCGCATCTACAAATACCAGATGCTTCTGAACCTCCTTGTCGCTTTCATAGCGGTCGCTAAAGCAGTCATCCAGTATCACATAACGCTTTATGTAGGGATGGTCTGCCAAATACTTCTTAATCTCCTCTGTACGGCAGGTTAAACCATCCTCCCAGGGAGTCACATCTTTTATCTGTATACCGGCTTCTTCAAAGGTTTTCAGCAGATTGTCCCAATTAGCAATATGTCCATTCAATCCCAATGCTTTGGCCTTTTCCCGAAAAGGTGCAGCACCATAGCGCCAGTCCGAAACCACCACCACATCTGCCATGGTACGTTCCGCCAACACCTTCAAGTCTCCCACGGCCTGGGGAATCAGTTGTTGAATCTCTAATTCCGAGCTGAACACGTCCAATACGCCATCAATATCCAGGAAAATGGTAAAACGGTCTTTTGCAATCATTTCCTCCGCCTTCTCCAGCACCTTGATACAAAACTCCTCTGTTGTCCCTATATCGCTTGCCAGCTCTTCTATAATCAAATCACCCTCTTGCAGAGCTGCTTCGTATTGAGCCGTACTCAACTCTCCGCTTTCATAAGCCGCATCCAGCTCATCTCTGTCCTTGACGCACACATCCCCCTGAGGTGTCAGTATAACATCCAGATACTTGTCCAAGTAGTATACCACACCATCTTCATCTATACCTACTTCCTCAATCACATCGATATACCACACGCTGACCCGACGGTTGGGCAGGATGTATGCTCCAATACATCTGGACCGGTCATCCGGAATAATGGTCAGCCAAAGCATTCCTTTTCCGCAAACCGGCACTTTACCGGACTTTTCATACTCCCAATACCTTGTCTCTCCATCCGTCAGATAATTGATGGACACCCAGCCCTTTAACAGCTCATTATCCATATACATCTGATGATAAGGGAAGAATTGAAAAAACCACTTCTTATCACGGGTCAAACGCATTTTGTTCATATTTTGTAACCTCCTATCTTACCAGCCCTGTTCCATGAGCCAGTTATTCAGTCTTCTTTCTCTGTCCTTCTCCTGCACATCGGATTCCACAGGACTGATATACTCGCCCTTGATATTACCGTCCACGATATAAAGGACTCTGCTACACTTTGCCGCCACCTTTACATCATGAGTTACCATCATAATGGTGGTTCCCTCCTGATTCAGCTTCACCAGCTCTTCCATCACTTCGTTGGAGGCGGTACGGTTCAGCGCACCGGTGGGCTCGTCGGCAAAAAGTACCTTAGGCTTATTAATCATACTTCTGCAGATACAGGCACGCTGCAGCTGACCACCGGACACCTCATTGATGTCGTTGTCTGCCACTTCCATGATACCCAGCTTACGCATGAGCTCCTCGCCACGTTCCAGCTTTTCCTTCTTAGATTCATTTGTCTTCTTGCTTTCCATAGCCGGTAACACGATATTATCCAGGATGGTCAGATTCTTCATCATATACATCTGCTGGAAAATAAAGCCCATTTCATCCAATCGCAAGGTTGCCAGGTCCTTATTATTTAATCGGGTCAGGTCTTTCCCTTCAAACATTACATTGCCGCTGGTGGCTGCATCCATACCGGACACCGCATATAAAAGTGTGGATTTACCGGAGCCGGAGGGTCCCATAATAGCCACCATTTCCCCATCTTCCACAGCGAAATTTACATTCTTTAACACATTATTTTGTCTTTTATTTACTACATAGGTTTTGCACAAATCCTTTACTTCCAAAACTGCCATTTTATCATCCTCCAATATTATTCAACACTTGCGGTATCGCTACTCTTAATCGTCTTGGTATACAGGGCGGTCAGCCATGCCACTATTATTGTCATAACCAGCACAGCTCCCGGATACAGCAGGAAAATCTGCAAGGGGTCAATATTATAATCAACATCCACCGCTCCCATCATACCGAATATAGGGTTGATACAAAGCTCCGTCATGGGGATGGAGCATACTGCTGCCAAAATCACTGCCAATAACCCTACCAATCCAAATCGATATACATGCCACTTAATGATAGCACTATCTCTAAAACCGATTGCCTTTAATATGGCAATCTGCCCCTTCTCATCTGCAATAAAGCTTCGTTCCATCAGGATGGTTACCAGCATTACCACTACCAGCGTAATACCAAGCAGAAGGAACTGTACCGCTTCCAGAGTACCTGCCACCATAGTACAAGTCGGATCGTAGCCATGT
>JAZQFO010000160.1:0-3350 GCA_045539535.1 Acetatifactor sp. | reverse complement strand
TACATATCCTTCATGCCCACACAGTCAAAATCATACTCTCTTTTGATACTCATGGCCGGAATCTCCACCCAGTGGCCATCCTCCCAGTAGCTGCCGGGGGCAGACACCTCACGCAGGTTTACTTCCGGATTAAAATTGGTGGCAAAGGGATATCCGTGGTCACCGCCATTACAATCCAGAATATCAATGGTATCAATGGTATCAAACTCATGCTTCTTGGCATAAGCACAGTAGGCTTGGGTCACGCCGGGATCAAAGCCGCAGCCCAAAAGCGCCGTCAGACCTGCCTTCTCAAATTTCTCACGATAAGCCCACTGCCAGCTGTAGTCAAAATAGGCGGAAAATCCCTGCTCTTTACAACGCTTTTCATAGATAGCTCTCCACTCAGGATCATCCGTATCCTCAGGCTCGTAATTGGCGGTATCCATGTAATTGACACCACATGCCAGGCAGGCATCCATAATGGTCAAATCCTGATAAGGAAGAGCAATATTCATTACCAGGTCAGGCTTGTAATCATTAATCAAGTCAATCACCTGCTGCACGTCATCTGCATCCACCTGCGCGGTGGTAATTTTTGTAGCTGTTTTGCCTGCAAGATCTGCAGCAAGCTTGTCACACTTTTCCTTGGTACGGCTGGCAATGCAAAGCTCGGTGAACACTTCGCTTACCTGACAACATTTTCTGATTGCTACGGAAGCAACACCGCCGCAGCCGATAACTAACACTTTACTCATTTTCTTCTCTCCTTTTGGGTAATATCTACGCCTTGAGATACTATATATCTTATTCGGACACGCTTTCGCTCCGAGAAAAACGTAGCAGATGCTAGACTCGAAACGATATTGCTTCGCAATCTCGTTTAACCTCGTCAAGCACTGACGTTTTTCAAGGGTCCTTATAAGACACATAGTATCCCAAGGCTTACACATACCCAAATGTCAAGATGCAAATGAGTATGTGGGGGGAAATTTATTAAAAAGTTATATATATACAAGAGATACTAACTTGTTATTGCTTGCTGCACAGGGCCAGCAACAGTTCTCGGAGGACTTTGCAGGCGGTGGCGGTGGAAGTGCCGGTGGGGTCCAGCATAGGGGCCAGTTCGTTGACATCGGCGGCAATGATATTGGCTTCGCAGACTTTTTGGATGGCTGTAAGAAGTTGCATAAAGCTTACGCCGCCTGCCTCGGGGGTACCGGTGCCGGGAAAGACGGAAGGATCCAGGCAGTCTAAATCGATGGTGAAGTAGACCGGGCTGTGGGATGCCTTCAGATTCTCTACCAGCTCATCCAGTCCGGTAAAATCAAAGGGATGCATATCCGTATGCTCCTTGGCAAAGGCAAATTCTTCACGTTCACCGCTTCTGATACAGAACTGGTGAATACGGCCGTCTCCCAGAAGGTCATGGCAGCGGCGGATGACGCAGGCGTGGCTTAAGTTTGTCCCCAAGTAATCATCCCGCAAATCTGCATGGGCATCAAAATGAATGATATGCAGATTAGGATGTTTCTCAAGCACCGCCCGAACACTTCCCAGTGTGACAAGGTGCTCTCCTCCGACAAGCAGAGGCAACTTGCCATCCTTTAAAATGGTGGCCGCACGCCCCTCAATATCTGCAAGTGCAGCTTCCGCACTGCCAAAGCAAAGCTCCAAATCCCCGCTGTCAAATATCTGATAATCGGTTAAATCCTTATCCTGATAAGGGCTGTAGGTCTCCAGTCCAAAGCTTTCATGGCGCATGGCAGAAGAACCAAATCTGGCTCCGGGACGAAAGCTTGTGGTGGAGTCAAAGGGTGCGCCAAACAGTACGATTTTGGCATCCTCATACCCGCAATCACAGCCGATAAAGGTCTCAATATTTCTACTTAACATTACTCCACCTCCTGTAGCATTTCTTCCAGATAGGCCGGCAAATAAAAGGCTCCCACATGAAGCTTTGTGGTATAATATCTGGTTTTTAAATTCAGGGAAAGCCAACGCTTTGCATCGAAGTCATCCACCGGATGATACTTTTTGCTGGCAAATCCAAAGAGCCAGTACCCTGCCGCATAGGTAGGAATATGCGCCTGATACACGCGGCTGATGGGAAAGGTATTTACAATGCGCTTGTGGCTTCTCTGCATAGCCTCTGCATCATGCTTGTAAAAAGGACTTCCCTGCTGATTCACCATGATGCCGTCTTCTCGCAAGGCATTATAGCAGATACCGTAAAATTCTCTGGTAAAATACCCTTCAGAAGGTCCAAAGGGGTCATTGGAATCCACAATAATCAAATCATATTCTTCCTTACTTCTGCGGATAAAACGTAGAGCATTGTCATAGTAAATATGTACTCTCCTGTCGTCCAGACGGCTGGCATTTTCCGGAAGATACGTCCTGCAGGCTTCCACCACCTGGGGGTCCATTTCCACCAAATCAATGCGTTTGATATTTTCATAGCGGGCCAGCTCTTTGACCACGCCGCCGTCCCCTGCGCCAATTACCAGCACATCCTGTATATTGGGATGCACCGACATGGGCACATGGGTAATCATTTCATCGTATATAAATTCATCCCGCTCCGTCAGCATTACATTGCCATCCAGCGCCAGCACTTTTCCAAACTCCGGTGTGTCCAGAATGTCAATCTGCTGATAATCACTTTTCTGGGAATACAGATGTCGGTTCACCCGGATGCTGTGCTTCACGTCAGGAGCATGGTATTCACTAAACCACAATTCCACGATTCTTCCTCCTTACTCCAAGACATTGATGTTCTCGATGGCAGGGTCCTCAGGACCGGTCATGGAACATCCCTTTATCTTGGCATACTCAATATAATCAAGAATCTCTTTGGTAATGCGCTCACCCGGTGCCAAAATAGGGATTCCGGGAGGATAACACATCACAAATTCGCTACACACAAGTCCTTCACTTTCACGCAGAGGAACACTCTTTTTCCTTGCGTAAAATGCCTCCTGTGGACTGGTTACCACTTCCGGGTCCAGATACTCCTGGCTGAGCAGACCATTACTGTCCTTCTGGAATCTGCGCCGGATTTCCGCCAGAGCACTTACCAATCGTTCCAGCTCCTGCGGCCTGTCACCGATGGAAAGATATGCCAGAATATTACCGATATCACCAAACTCAATCTGAATGTCATATTCATCTCTGAGAATATCGTACACCTCAATTCCTGCCAGGCCGATATCTCTGGTATGTACGCTGAGCTTGGTGGGGTCGAAGTCAAAAATGGAGTTGCCGTTTACAAGCTCCCTGCCAAAAGCATAATAACCGCCAATGGCATTGATCTCCTCCCTGGCATAGTCCGCCATACCGATAACCTTGGCAAATACCTCCTTGCCCCG
>JAZQFO010000159.1:0-5538 GCA_045539535.1 Acetatifactor sp. | reverse complement strand
CGCTTGGCCTCCGACTTGGCGGTTTATGCTTTCAAACGATAGATGGTTTGTGAGATGTCTTCTTTTATTGTTTTAATTTCAATGATGCCGTCTGATGTCAGTTGATTCAAAAGCTCCCGGGCATCTGTGGGAGATAAACCGATAAATCGTGTCAGCTCGTCGGCGTCAGCACAGGCGTGGCTTGTCAGGTAGTTGATAATCAGCTGGCGGACAGACTGGTTGGCGGCAGGAGTCCTTTCGGAGGGGGAGGTCTGTTGACCGGCAGTGCCATGCATTTTCAGAATCAGTTCTATGCGATCCGGTGCAAATTGTTCTCTGATGATGGGGGATTCCCAGCCCATCTTTTGCCACAGGGCATAAATCTCAGACAGACCGTTGCCGGAGCTGTCGCCAATATCTAGCAGGTTAAACATTTTAACCAAGGCAGCGTTTCTGGGGTCAGAGATACCGCCTGATTTGGCAGCTTCCACGTCCACGCGGAAAGCACCGGGGTTGGCAAAGGTAAAGCAGTTGTCCTGTAGTGTGATGGAGATTCCGCTGTTGCCGTAGTAGTCTGCGTTGATCAGACAGTTGGCCAATGCCTCCCGAAGGGCTTCGTGGATATAAGGAGCTATCCTTGGGGTGTCATCCGTTGACAAGGTGGTCAGGTGCTTGGCAAAGTGGTCGCAGACCCGGAAGTAGAAGTCGCACAGATTGTCGCTTAAATCGTCCATGCCAGAGGAAAAATGTCCCTCGGCCCATTCAAAATTCAGACTGTAATCCGGAAATTCCTTTTTGATGGCGGGTTCCAGGCCAAACATCAATAATCCGGCGACGGTGGGGCGCATGTGCCCCTGTTCATCCAATTCCACCGCATCCAGCTCGCACAGGAAATCTGCGTCGGTCAGTCTTTCCCAGGCATGGCCGGGAGAGTAGGACTTTAAACGGTTTCGGTAGCGGTGAATACTTTCGTAATGAAAAACATCCAAATTCATATGGGGAAGAAGCTTCATATCAGGAGTCATGATAAGCGCATCGCGCTGCATGCTGCGAACCTCTTCCTTGGTACATTTATAGTCCCCTTCTCCGTTCCTTCGATAGGAACCGTTTAGGGGGCTTTTGTTGATATAAATAGGACGGTCCTGTCTTCTGGCCCGGGGAACGGTGATGACGATAATGTCGTTGCCGTCAATGGTTCTGACTTGAATGTTTTTGGGTGTCAGAATATTGATGTTGGCGATGGCGGGATTGTTGATTTTGTCCCAGAATTCATCCACCAGCCGCTTGGGGTCAGGGAGATTTACGGGGTGTAATGTGCGGTCTTTATGCTCCTCCACGCCCAGCAGAATCACGCCGCCCATGGTGTTGGCAAAGGCGGAGTAGGTTTCCCAGATACTTTTAGGAAGTCCACCCAGGGCTTTCTTGGCTTCTATGCGGTTGTTTTCGCGGTAATTTTCCAAGTGAGAGAAATCAAGCACGGCGCACCTCCTTGTAGTTTTGTTATGGTTTTATGGTAGCACGAATTGGGTGAAGGGGCAAGAAAATGATTCTTGTACTATGCTGTTTTTTTGAGTATACTAAAAGTGTCTGTAAGAATTAGAGGAAGGGAACTTTAGAATGAAAAAAGCACGTCTTATGTTAATCACATCCATGGTAATATTCGGTACCATTGGTTTGTTTGTACGTTATATCCCGTTGGCTTCGGGAGAGATTGCCTTGTACCGTGCGGTGCTGGCTACGATTTTGATTGGTGGCTATATGCTGGTGACGCGCCAGCGGATTCCTTTTCAGAGCATCAAAAAGGAATTGCCGCTTTTGTTGTTTTCTGGTATGGCTATGGGTATCAACTGGATTCTGCTTTTTGAGGCGTATCGGTATACGACGGTCTCTGTGGCTACGTTGAGCTATTATTTTGCACCGGTGATCGTGACGGCAGTGTGCCCTTTTTTGTTCAAAGAGAAGCTGACGGGCAAGCAGATACTGTGCTTTGTCATGTCTACGTTGGGCCTGGTGTTGATTGTAGGCGTAGGTGAGGTTGGACAAAGCGGTTCGGATTTGAAGGGTATTTTGTTTGGCCTGGGGGCAGCAGTCTTTTATGCAACGGTTATCCTTTTGAATAAGTTTATCAAAGGTGTGGCGGGAATTCCTCGTACGCTCCTTCAGTTCGTGGCAGCCATTGTCATTCTGGTGCCCTATGTGGCAATGACTTCGGGCTTCCATGTAGGGCAGCTTGCCGGTGTGGGGCTGGGATGCCTGTTGTTTGTAGGTCTGGTGCATACAGGAGTTACCTATTGCCTGTATTTTTCCTCTTTAAAGGAACTGCCCGGACAGAAGGCGGCTGTGTTAAGCTATATTGATCCTTTGGTATCGGTGCTTGTGTCGGTGTTGATCTTGCGGGAGGGTATTACTGTTTTGCAGATTGTCGGCGGCCTGTTGATTCTGGGCTTCACGCTTTGGAATGAATTGTCTGTTACAGGACAAAAAGAAAACTTTGTCGAAAATTAGCGAAAATTAGCGAAAAAAAATTTACATATTAGCGAAATTTTTGGTTGAGGTGTGAAAAAGGATGTGTTATAATAGGTCAGATAATGTCTTGGACAGGTTTTGTTCAGGACTTCTATAGGAATTAAGGAGGAAACAACATGCCACAGAGAACTGATATTCACAAAGTTTTAATCATAGGTTCCGGCCCTATCATCATCGGTCAGGCTTGTGAATTTGACTATTCCGGTACGCAGGCTTGTAAGGCACTGCGCAATTTGGGATATGAGATTGTACTGGTAAACTCCAACCCTGCTACAATCATGACAGACCCTGAGATTGCAGATGTTACCTACATCGAGCCTTTGAATGTAGAGCGTTTGGAGCAGATTATTGCAAAGGAGAGACCTGATGCGCTGCTTCCCAATCTGGGCGGACAGTCCGGTCTGAATCTGTGTTCTGAGCTTGCCAGCGCAGGTGTTTTAGAGAAGTATGATGTGAAGGTTATCGGTGTGCAGGTAGATGCCATCGAACGTGGCGAGGATAGAATTGAGTTCAAGAAGGCAATGAACGAGCTGGGTATCGAGATGGCTCGCAGTGAGGTTGCTTATACTGTAGAGGAAGCGCTTCAGATTGCAGATGAGCTTGGTTATCCTGTTGTTTTGCGTCCCGCATACACCATGGGTGGTGCAGGCGGCGGCCTTGTATATAATAAGGATGAGTTGCGTACTGTTTGTGCAAGAGGTTTGCAGGCCAGTCTTGTAGGTCAGGTTCTGGTTGAGGAGTCCATCCTTGGCTGGGAGGAGCTTGAGCTTGAGGTAGTACGTGATGCAGAGGGTAATATGATTACCGTTTGCTTCATCGAGAATATTGATCCCTTGGGAGTGCATACCGGTGATTCCTTCTGTGCAGCACCTATGCTGACCATTTCCGAGGAGCTTCAGAAGCGTCTGCAGAAGCAGGCATATGCAATTGTTGAGTCCGTTGAGGTTATCGGTGGCACCAATGTACAGTTTGCACATGACCCTGTAAGCGACAGAATTATTGTTATTGAGATTAATCCCAGAACTTCCCGTTCTTCTGCTCTTGCATCCAAGGCTACCGGATTCCCCATCGCTTTGGTAAGTGCAATGCTGGCAGCAGGTCTTACCCTGAAGGATATCCCTTGTGGTAAGTACGGTACTTTGGATAAGTATGTTCCCGACGGAGATTATGTGGTAATCAAGTTTGCTCGTTGGGCATTCGAGAAGTTCAAAGGTGTTGAAGATAAGCTTGGTACTCAGATGCGCGCCGTAGGTGAGGTTATGAGTATCGGTAAGAATTATAAGGAAGCTTTCCAGAAGGCAATCCGTTCCCTGGAGATTGGCCGCTATGGTCTGGGTCAGGTGGCAAAGCTTGAGGAGCAGTCCAAGGAGCAGCTTCTTAAGGCACTTATCACTCCTTCCAGTGAGCGTCACTTTATCATGTATGAGGCGCTGAAGAAGGGGGCTACCGTAGATGAGATTCATCAGATTACCAAGGTTAAGAAGTGGTTCATCGAGCAGATGAAGGAGCTGGTAGAGGAAGAACTGGCACTGCTTGCATGCAAGGGTTCTATTCCTTCCGACGAGGTTCTGACCAAGGCTAAGAAGGATGGTTTCTCTGATAAGTATTTGAGCATTCTGCTTGGTGTTTCTGAGCAGGAGATTCGCGAGAAGCGTATCGCAATCGGTGTAGAGGAAGCTTGGGAGGGCGTACATGTAAGCGGTACTCCTGACAGCGCTTATTACTACTCCACCTACAATGCAGAGGACAAGAACCCCGTAAATGAGGACAAGCCCAAGGTAATGATTCTGGGTGGCGGTCCTAACCGTATCGGTCAGGGTATCGAGTTTGATTACTGCTGTGTACATGCATCTTTGGCGCTTAAGAAGCTTGGCTTCGAGACCATTATTGTAAACTGTAATCCTGAGACTGTAAGTACAGACTACGATACTTCCGATAAGCTGTACTTTGAGCCTCTTACTTTGGAAGATGTTTTGAGCATTTACAAGAAGGAGAAGCCTGTGGGCGTTATCGCTCAGTTTGGTGGACAGACTCCTTTGAATCTGGCAGCAGATTTGGAGAAGAACGGTGTTCGTATTCTGGGTACCGCTCCTTCCGTAATTGACTTGGCAGAGGACCGCGACCTCTTCCGTGCGATGATGGACAAGCTGGAGATTCCCATGCCTGAGTCCGGAATGGCAGTAAATGTTGAGGAAGCATTGGAAATCGCTCACAAGATTGGCTATCCTGTAATGGTTCGTCCTTCCTATGTATTGGGCGGCCGCGGTATGGAAGTTGTTTATGATGACGAGAACTTGACTGCATACATGAATGCTGCTGTAGGTGTAACACCTGACAGACCTATCTTGATTGACAGATTCTTAAACCACGCTCTTGAGTGTGAGGCAGATGCAATCAGTGATGGTACCCACGCATTCGTACCTGCTGTAATGGAGCATATCGAGCTTGCCGGCGTACATTCCGGTGACTCCGCATGTATTATTCCTTCCAAGTCCATCTCTGAGGAGAATGTGGCTACCATTAAGGAATACACCAGACGTATTGCAGAGGAGATGCATGTAAAGGGTCTGATGAACATGCAGTATGCGATTGAGAATGGAAAGGTGTATGTACTGGAGGCAAATCCCAGAGCATCTCGTACTGTTCCTTTGGTATCCAAGGTATGTAACATTCGCATGGTTCCCCTTGCGATTGATATTGTTACTGCTGAACTTACCGGCAATCCTTCTCCCGTTCCTGAACTTAAGGAGCAGGCAATTCCTTACTATGGTGTTAAGGAGGCGGTATTCCCCTTCAATATGTTCCAGGAGGTTGACCCCGTTCTCGGACCTGAGATGCGTTCTACCGGTGAGGTATTGGGACTTGCGCCTAGTGTAGGTGAAGCATTCTTTAGAGCGCAGGAGGCAACCAAGACCGAGCTTCCTACCAGTGGTACTGTTCTGATTAGTGTGAACCGCAAGGATAAGGCTGAGGTTGTAGAGGTTGCGAAACTCTTTAATGAGGCTGGCTTTAAGATTCTTGCTACCGGCAATA
>JAZQFO010000158.1:0-19705 GCA_045539535.1 Acetatifactor sp. | reverse complement strand
TTTATTTGTTGTTTTTGATAATAGGGCTGATGCGCTTATAGATAAGCAAAGTTACGACGGAAACACTGGCACCCTTCAGCAGATTCAAAGGACCCACACAAGCCGCAACAAAGCTCCAAATGTCTCCCTCCTGCACCATGGGATTCAATGCCATTCCCAGCTGAATCATCTTGTCTATAGGCGCCATGCCTGCCTTTTCAAATGCGGGCAAAAGATAGAGTGCATTAAACGCAGTTCCGAACACCGTAATAACCACTGTACCGATAACACAAGCCCAAATGGCACTCTTCTTGGTCTTTCCAAAACGATATACAATAGATGCAGGCAATACAAAGCTGCAGCCCACTGCAAAATTGGCCAATTCTCCAATAAAAGCCGTTCCTGTTCCATCCATACACAAATTCAGCAAAATCTTGATAAACTCCATCAACACGCCTGCCACAGGTCCGAAAGCAAATGCACCTATTAAAATAGGAAGCTCACTGAAGTCCAGCTTATAGTTGCCGGGAGCCCAGAATACGGGGAACTCAAACAGCATCAGCACCGCTGCAATGGCAGAGAACATACCAATCATAGCCACCTTGCGTGTGGTGAGCACAGGCTCCTTCACGCCCTGCTTTTTTTGCGCCAGCTTTTCCAGGATATATGCCACAATAAATAGGGCAGCTATAATCCCCAGAATCTCCAACACAAAGGTTGTGTTTTCCATAACATCTGTTACTAATTCTTTCATTTCATTTTCCTCCTGTCCGGTGCACTGCACCATTAAAATGATAGTGGGAAAATTCTTCCTTGAAAATGTACAACCGCGACCGGGAACAACACTTCCGCTTACGAAAAGCAAAAATCCCCGAACCAAACGGCTCGGGGAAATCATACGCAAAATACGCGAAAGCATCTGCTTTCACAGCTGTACCTATTTCTTCTTTCATCCAGACTATACTGTTGGTCCCGGACTCTCACCGGATCAGCCGCAGCCAAACTGTATGTTCAGCTACGGGTCGCGGACTCTGCAAACTCTTGCATTACCGCCAGTAGGGAATTGAATCCTGCATTGCAACATTCGCACCCAACCCCGAAGAATTTTCAATTGTAAGCAGCACTCACTGCTCTGTGCACTATATTACGGCATTGTTACAGTTTTGTCAATGGTTATTTTGAATCTTCATGGTCAGGCCGATTCGCTTCTTGGGCACATCCACACTAAGCACCTGTACCTCCACAATATCTCCTACGCTGACAGCCTCCAAAGGATGCTTGATATAGCGGTCTGTCATCTGGGAAATGTGCACCAGACCATCCTGATGTACACCGATATCAACAAATGCACCGAAGTCGATTACATTGCGGACTGTTCCCTTCAGAATCATACCGGGCTTTAAATCTTCCATATCCAACACATCACTGCGAAGGATCGGTTTGGGCATATCTTCTCTGGGGTCACGGCCGGGCTTCTCCAGCTCCTTCATAATATCCGTCAGCGTAATCTCGCCCACACCAATTTCTTCTGCCAGCTTTTTCTTATCTTTAACAGCCTTAAACTGTCCTCCGTTTTTCTGCATAGCGCGGACATCATCCAAAGTCATTTCCAGCTTGCCCAAGAGCTTCTCCACTGCCTCATAGGACTCGGGATGTACGCTGGTGGCATCCAGGGGATTGTCACCGTCCGCAATACGCATGAAGCCTGCACACTGCTCATAGGCCTTGGGCCCCAGCTTGGCAACCTTAAGAAGCTGCTTACGATTGGTGAAACGACCGTTCTGCTCACGATAATCCACAATATTTTTGGCAATAGTCTTATTGATACCGGAAATGTATTCAAGCAGGGAAGCGGATGCAGTATTCAAATCCACACCTACCTTATTTACACTGTCTTCCACCACACCATTTAACGCATCGCTTAACTTCTTCTGGTTCATATCATGCTGATACTGACCTACACCGATGGACTTGGGATCAATCTTCACCAGCTCCGCCAAAGGATCCTGCAATCTTCTGGCGATGGACGCCGCACTTCTCTGGCCCACATCAAACTGAGGGAATTCCTCCGTAGCCAGCTTACTTGCCGAATACACAGATGCACCTGCCTCGTTGACAATCACGTACTGCACCGGTCTGTCCAGCTCCTTTAAAAGCTGCACAATTACCTGCTCAGACTCTCTGGACGCAGTTCCGTTTCCAACAGAAATTAAATCTACATTATATTTTTTAATAATTCTTTTCAGTTCAGCCTTGGATTCCTCCACCTTATTCTGGGGTGCCGTAGGATAAATCACCTTGGTATCCAACACCTTACCGGTAGCATCCACCACTGCCAGCTTACAGCCGGTACGGAAAGCAGGATCCCATCCCAATACAACCTTGCCCGCTACGGGCGGCTGCATTAAAAGCTGTTTTAAGTTTTTGCCAAATACAGTAATCGCGCCGTCTTCTGCTTTCTCCGTCAACGCATTTCGTATCTCTCGCTCAATGGCCGGAGCAATCAGACGCTCATAGCTATCCTCCACCGCGTCCTCAATCAAAGGAGTGGTGTAAGGATTGTCAACCGTCACCTTCTGCTTCTTCAGATAACCCACAATCTTCTCATCCGGTGCAACCACTTTTACAGTCAGAATCTTCTCAGCCTCGCCACGGTTCAGCGCCAGAATTCTGTGGCCCGCAATCTTCTTCACAGGCTCCTCAAAAGCATAGTACATCTCATATACGCTCTCTGCCTTCTCATCCTTAGCCGCACTGGTAATGGTACCTTCTGCAAAAGTTAAATCACGAATAAATGTACGGAAGTCCGCCTCATCGGAAACACTCTCTGCAATAATGTCCTTTGCTCCCTGCAAAGCCTCTTCCACGGTAGCAACTCCCTTTTCCTCCGAAAGATACTTCTGCGCTTCCGCTTCCACAGGCTCCCCTGTCTCCTGGGCCAAGATAAACTCTGCCAGACCTCCCAAGCCCTTTTCCTTTGCCACACTGGCTCTGGTTTTTCTCTTGGGACGATAGGGACGATACAAATCCTCCACCATCACCAAAGTCTCGGCAGCCAGAATCTTCTCTCTAAGCTCCTCTGTCAAAAGTCCCTGCTCCTCAATGCTTCCCAGAACCTGAGTCTTCTTATCCTCCAGATTCCGAAGATATACCAATCTCTCGTGAAGGTTTCGTAACTGCTCATCATCCAAAGCACCGGTAGCCTCCTTACGATAACGGGAAATAAACGGAATGGTGTTGCCCTCGTCAATCAGCTTGACTGCAGCCTCCACCTGCCATTTCTGTACCTTCAATTCCTCTTTTAAAACCTGTAAAATATCCATACGCTCTCCTCACTGGTTTTGCCTTCCAATTCCTGTTTGCGGGCATGGGATGATTTTTATATACTTAAGATTAAGAAACAATATATCCTGACACGGAACGCTTTCGCTCCGTGAAAAAGCGTAGCGGCACATAAGGCTGCAAAGGACGCAGCCTAAGTGCCGACGTTTTTCAAGGTCCTTTGTCAGGACATATTGTCCCTTAATCTAATCTACACATATTCATCCCATGCCTGCAAACAGGTCCACTAATCCCTCTTGGCAATAACAGTTCAATTATATAAAAAATTACTTTTCTTTTCAAGTTTTATGGAAATTTAATTAGTGAAGAGATTGCTATTTTGCAGAAAAAATGCTACAGTAAAATTACCAATAATAGGAGTTTTCAGATGGACTACGATCAGATTAGACAAAATCATCAAACGCAAACCTTTGCCATGGCATCCATGTTTTGTGGTACCATATCACTTATCATGTGTTGCACCGGGATTCTTTCCGTTCCGGCCGGCGCCATGGGCATCCTGTTTGCCATACTTTCCAAGCGCAAAGACCGGGGATTTCATCCGGCCAGCCAAACCGGCATCCGACTTTCCTGCCTGGGTATTGTGCTTGGCATTACATTTCTGGCCTACTCCATCTATCTGATTGTGACACAGCCGGAATACAGACAAATGTATCTGGATATTCTGCAACAGTACAGCCAGTATTACGATACCTATTCCTATTAAAAGAGGGCGCAATGACTCGCATTATTTGCAAAGGAGGTCGCCATGAATCTTTCACCATTAAATAACAGCTATAATTTATATAACAGCTACGGCAATTACGGCAACATGTCCGTTCCCGGCGGTGAAGACAGCCGCCTTGCCGGCATCAAGGCCGGCCACAACACCCCGGAAGGTGAATGTGAGACTTGCAAGAACCGCAAATACCAGGACGGCTCTGATGAAATGGTTTCCTTCAAAACCGCCCAGCACATCTCCCCCGAGAGTGCCGCAACCCGTGTTCGTGCCCATGAGCAGGAGCACGTAAGCAATGCCTACACCAAGGCCGCCCAGAATAACGGCAAAGTTCTGCGCGCCTCCGTAGCCATTCACACTGCAATATGCCCCGAATGCGGCCGCTCCTATGTTTCCGGCGGGACCACCAGCACCCAGATTAAATATACCAACGAAGAGAATCCTTACCAGAAGGATTTAAAAGCTACCGACCATATCAAATATGCCGGTATGAATAAAGACATCACCACCTGATAGGAGTAATTCAATGAATCAGACTTGTGAAACCGGCCTGTTATCCCGCGCTACGTTAAAAGACCGCGCCAAGGGAGCCCTTGCCGGAAGATATGGCAAATTTATTTTGGCCCTATTAGCCGTAACATTAATAACCTCTGTTGCGCAACTTCTTCTCAGCCTTGTCATTTCCGTGGTTGTAGAGCTTGTATTTCTATTTTCCCAGACAGCAGCACTAAACTTAAGCACCGAACAAATGCTTCAGCTGGCTGAAACAGACACGTTCTCGGAAATGTTGATGAGCTGGTACTACCCCATCGATTATGTAACCACAGCCATCAGCCAGATTTTTACATCCGTATTCAATGTGGGATTATCCCTTTTTGCATTAAATCTTGCATGTAATCGACCTTTCGCGGTTTCCGATATTTTCTACGGTTTCCGTCATCAGTTCAAAAAGGCTTTGGCGATTTCCGCTGTATTTGTCCTGCTCAGACAGGTTATCTCACTGCCCACCGCATTGATTAACCGACTGACCATGGACCTTAGTCAGGATATCTCCCTGACCCAAATCGGCATCCTTCTTGCAATTTTACTTGCAGGAACCATTATTTACACTTTTATCTATTTAGGATTTTCGCAGGTGTACTTCCTGTTCTTGGATTTCCCCAAGCTTAGCGCCGGTCAGCTGATCAAGCGAAGCTTCGGTATCATGAGGGGACACAAAATGCGCTTCCTGCTGTTGGAATTAAGCTTTTTACCCTTGATGCTTTTGAGTCTGCTGACTCTTGGCATCGGAGATTTGTTCCTAACCCCCTACATGCAGGTTACCTATACCTTCTTTTTCCTGAATCTGATGCAGACAAGAAGCAACACAGCTACCCTAAAAGAAAACTAACGCAAACAACACAAAACGGATTAGCCCGAAAGCTAATCCGTTTTTTCTGTAGTATTAATCCATTTCAAATAACCATTGATAAACAAATCCAACGCTCCGTCCAAAACTGCGTCCACGTTACCGGTCTCCACCTCAGTCCGGTGATCCTTAACCATAGTATAGGGCTGCAATACATAGGAACGAATCTGATTGCCCCATCCGATATCCTTTACTTCACCTCGAATATCGGAAAGCTTCTCCACATTGGCCTCCTGCTTTAACAAAAACAGCTTAGCCTTTAGCATCTGCATGGCCTTATCCTTATTCTGGAACTGGCTTCGCTCATTCTGGCACTGCACCACTGTTCCCGTGGGAATATGGGTAATTCGTATTGCAGAGGAAGTCTTATTGATATGCTGACCACCGGCACCGCTACTTCGATAAGTATCGATGCGCAGGTCCTTCTCGTCAATCTCCACATCCACATCTTCCTCAATCTCCGGCATAACATCCAAAGACACAAAAGAAGTCTGGCGCTTACCCTGTGCGTTAAAAGGAGAGATTCGCACCAGACGATGCACTCCCTTCTCTGCCTTCAGATATCCGTAAGCGTTCACACCATTTACCTGGAAGGTTACTGACTTGATACCGGCCTCGTCACCATCCAGATAATCAAGCACCTCCAGCGTAAAGCCCTTGCGCTCTGCCCAGCGGGTATACATACGATACAGCATCCCTGCCCAGTCACAGCTCTCAGTACCACCGGCACCTGCGTTAATCTTCAAAATTGCATTGTTTCTGTCATACTCACCGGACAAAAGCGTACCAATACGAAGCTCCTCCAGCTCTGAGATAAATTCATCCAGCTCGCCTCGAATTTCTGCTACCAGCTCCTCATCATTTTCCTCATAGCCCATCTCAATCAAGGTCTGGATATCCTCAAACTGCGTAGACAGCTTATTACACAGCTCCACCGTATCCTTCAGGTTCTTGAGTTCCTTCATTTTAAGGTTTGACTGGTCCGGATTATCCCAAAAACCGGGTGCCTCCATCTCCATCTCAAGCTCCTCAATACGCTTTGCCTTATTTTCCAAATCCAGAGATGCTCCCACTTCCTTAAGAGAAGTTTCATAGGACAGCACCTCTGTCTTCATCTGATCCAATTCAACCATACCAAACACCTACCTATTTACGGCCACAACACTGCTTATACTTCTTGCCGCTTCCGCAAGGACAGGGATCGTTGGGATAAACTTTGTCATTCTCACGCTTCTTGGGCGCTTTTGCAAGGGAATCATCCTTGTTGGTACCGGTTACCTTAGCCACCTGTTCACGCTCTACCTTCTGCTCCACCTTGATGTGAAGAAGGAGACGCACGGTTTCCTCCTTGATGTTCTGAGTCATCTCATCGAACATCTCGTAACCGCTCATCTTGTACTCTACCAAAGGATCCTTCTGACCATAAGCCTGCAAGCCAATACCCTGACGAAGCTGCTCCATATCGTCAATATGGTCCATCCACTTGCGGTCAATTACCTTAAGCAGAATCACACGCTCAATCTCACGGATTGCCTCGGGCTCAGGGAACTCAGCCTCCTTGGCCTCGTAAAGCTTCACAGCCTCTTCCTTAAGCTGCTGTTTTAAGCTGTTTTTCTTATTCTTCTCCACACGCTCTGCAGTCACGGGCTCAATGGGAATGATGGGCAAAAGCAAGCTGTTTAACTCACTGTAGTCCCAATCTTTCTTATCAAAATCATCGTTGATACTGATATCTACACAATTCTCGGTAATATCCATAATCATCTTGTAGATAACATCTCTCATGCTCTCACCGTCCAATACGCGGCGACGCTCTTCATAAATGATTTCGCGCTGCTCACTCATAACACGGTCATACTCTAACAGATTCTTACGAATACCGAAGTTGTTACTCTCAATCTTCTTCTGTGCGGTCTCAATACTGTTGGTCAACGCCTTGTGCTCAATCTCCTGACCCTCAGGAATGCCCATGGCATTAAACATGGCAATCAGTCTCTCAGAACCGAACAGTCTCATCAAATCATCTTCCAGGGAGAGATAGAACTTGGACTCACCGGGGTCACCCTGACGACCGGAACGACCACGCAGCTGATTGTCAATACGTCTGGACTCATGTCTCTCCGTACCGATAATCTTAAGTCCGCCAAGCGCCTTTGCCTCGTCATCCAGCTTAATATCCGTACCACGACCTGCCATATTGGTAGCGATAGTCACGGCACCATGGATACCTGCATCTGCTACGATTTCTGCTTCCATCTCGTGGAACTTTGCATTCAATACCTTGTGGGGAATGCCGCGTTTTTGCAACATGCGGCTGATTTCCTCACTGGCCTCAATGGTAATGGTACCAACCAGTACAGGCTGTCCCTTGGCATGTGCTTCCTCCACCGCATCTACAATGGCATGAAGCTTTTCCTTCTTGCTCTTATAAACGGCATCCTGCAGGTCCACACGCTGAACAGGTCTATTGGTGGGAATCTCCACAACATCCATGCCGTAAATATCTCTAAACTCGTTTTCCTCTGTGAGAGCCGTACCGGTCATACCGCTCTTCTTGGTGAACAGATTAAAGAAATTCTGGAAGGTAATGGATGCAAGGGTCTTGCTCTCACGCTTAACCTTTACATGCTCCTTGGCCTCAATGGCCTGATGCAGACCGTCGGAATAACGACGACCGGGCATAATACGTCCGGTAAACTCATCTACAATCAGAATCTCATCATCCTTTACCACGTAATCCTGATCCTTGAACATCAGGTTATGCGCGCGAAGTGCAAGAATAATATTGTGCTGAATCTCCAGATTCTCAGGATCTGCAAAGTTCTCGATGTGGAAGAAACGCTCCACCTTCTCAATACCTGCATCTGTCAGATTGATAACCTTGTCCTTCTCATTTACAACAAAGTCACCATTCTCCTCCTGGGTCACACCCATAATGGCATCAATCTTGGAAAGCTCCTTGATATCGTCACCACGCTTCATCTGGCGTGCCAAAATATCACATGCCTGATACAGTGCAGTAGACTTGCCGCTCTGGCCGGAAATAATCAGAGGAGTTCTGGCCTCGTCAATCAGCACAGAGTCCACCTCATCGATGATTGCATAGTGCAAGTCGCGAAGCACCAGCTGCTCCTTGTAAATAACCATGTTATCACGAAGATAATCAAAGCCCAATTCATTGTTGGTCACATAAGTAATATCGCAACGGTATGCCTCCTGACGCTCCTCGCTGGTCATACCATTCAGCACCACACCAACCTTAAGACCCAGGAATTCATGCACCTGACCCATCCACTCCGCATCACGCTTTGCCAGATAGTCGTTGACGGTTACCACATGAACACCCTTGCCCTCAAGTGCATTCAAATATGCAGGTAAAGTAGACACAAGGGTCTTACCTTCACCTGTACGCATCTCCGCAATACGTCCCTGATGGAGAATAATACCACCAATCAGCTGTACACGGTAATGCTCCATGTTCATTACACGCTTGCCGGCCTCACGCACGGTTGCAAATGCCTCGGGAAGCAAATCGTCCAAGGTCTCGCCTGCTGCCAGTCTCTTCTTGTATTCTTCAGTCTTGCCCCTAAGCTCCTCATCTGAAAGCGCCTGCATAGTGGGACGAAGGGATTCAATCTTGTCCACGATGGGTGCAATACGCTTTAATTCTCTGCTACTATGGGTACCAAAAATCTTTTCTGTTAACTTCATTTTACTTCCTTACCAATCTGCACCGGACGCCCCGGCGCGAACTAACCATATGTTACCATACAGTCCATTCCCTATTTTAACAGATTTGCCTCGCAGATTCAACCTTTCATTCTATTTAAGATGTTAACATTTTTTAAAATTTGTATAAAATATACACTTATCCCCGAAAAATACAGCAATTTATAAATTGACAGATTATTTCGTCAAAAAGTATAATAATGGTATAAATGTGCGAAATTAACAAAAGTGAGGTCTTCGCCTATGAAAAGACTATCTACCATGCAGCTGCTTCCCGGCATGGTTGTAGCCCAAGACGTTTACAGCTATGACCGTCACTGTGTGATGAAACAGGGAACAGTTTTAACTGACAGATTAATAACCAAATTGGATCTATACGGCATACTTACGTTATTTGTGGAAGATGTGCTGGTGGACGAGGAGGAGCTTATGCCCCCCGATGAGGGTGATGACGGCATGTCCTACTCCCAACGCATCCAAAGCTCACCCGTATTCAAGAAATTCAAGGCTGACTATGAGTTAAATGTAGATACCTTTAAGGATGCCCTGAATAATGTGGTTGAGCGCAATATCGAATTGGATGTTGCCACCCTTCTGCACCGGACACTGGACATGATTGCCGCCGGCAGAGGCCAGATCGGCATTCTGGATATGCTCCAGAACATGCGGGAATACGATGATTCCACCTTTACCCACTGCCTGAATGTGGGACTAATTTGTAATGTACTTGCCACTTGGCTGAAGCTTGCCCCCGAGGAGGTGGAAATGGCTACTGCCTGCGGATTGTTTCACGATATCGGCAAGCTTACCATTCCCCACGCCATCATTACCAAGCCCGGCAAGCTGGACTCCCACGAGTATGCCATGATCAAAAAGCATCCCATCTCAGGCTTCCAGCTGTTGCAGGCCCAGAGTGTAGATGACCATATCCGCAATGCCGCTTTAATGCACCATGAGCGCAGCGACGGAAGCGGCTACCCTATGCGCCTGTCCGGCAACCAGATTGACCCTTACGCCAGACTGGTAGCCATTGCTGATGTGTACGATGCCATGACTGCAGCCAGGGTGTACCGCGGACCCTTGTGTCCTTTCCGTGTCATCGAGATCTTTGAGCAGGAAGGCTTTGAAAAATATGATACCGGATACTTGCTCACCTTTTTGGAAAACGTGGTACAGACCTATATCCGCAACCGCTGCCGCCTAAGTGACGGTCGGATGGCCGAAATTATTTTTGTCAATAAGGACAAGCTCTCCCGTCCCATGGTACGGTGTGGAACGGACTATATCAATTTGGCTGACCAGGCTGATTTGTATATTGAAGAAATCCTATAACTTGCAGGAGGTATTACTTATGTCAAATTTAGCATCAAATTTGAAGCTCTACATAAACTGGCCGGACTGTCCTAAAGATGCACCTTCTTTTACCACGGTAACAGAAGCTTTAAATGCGCTGGACAGTCTTGCCCCTCTCCCTACTGCTGTGGCAGAAGCACTTGCCGGAGACAAGATTTTTCCTGCCCCTGATTATGATGTAACCCCGGCCACCCTCTATATTGGTGCCGGAACCTATAGAGAACAGCTTGTGATTACCCGTCCCAAGGTGACTTTCATGGGCGCCGGCAACGAGACCATTCTGGTCTACGGCCTGGGCGCTTTCGAGGATATGCCCGAGGGCGACAAGCGCGGAACCTTCCGCACCGCTTCCGTGCGCATTGACGCACCGGACTTTACCGCCAAGGATATTACCTTCCAAAATGATGCAGGCTTTGGCCATACCGTGGGTCAGGCCTTGGCTCTCTATGTGGATGCAGACCGCTGTGTATTTGAAAACTGCCGCCTCCTTGGCAGCCAGGATACCCTTTTTACCGCCCCTCTTCCTTTAAAGGAAGCCAAGCCCGGCGGATTCAAAGGTCCCGGCGAGTTTAAGCCTCGCATTATGAGCCGCCAATACTACAAAGACTGCTTTATTCAGGGCGATGTGGACTTCATCTTCGGAAGTGCCACTGCCTGGTTTGAAAACTGTGAAATTTATTCCAAATTCCCCGAGGACAGAGAGCGCCCTACCGAACCGGATGCAGACGCCTGCTTCGGCTACGTGACCGCAGCCTCCACCTTCGAGGACGTGGAGTACGGCTATGTATTTAACAACTGCCGCCTGACCAGCGACTGTCCTGCCCATACCATTTATCTGGGCAGACCTTGGAGAGAATTTGCCAAAACCGTATTTTTAAACTGCGAGCTGGGCGAACACATTCATCCCCTTGGCTGGAAGGACTGGAACAAGCCCCATGACCACTTCTTCTACGCCGAGTTTGGCTCCACCGGCCCCGGCGCCAATGCCCAGGCCCGGGCAGATTTCTCCCACCAGCTTAGCGAGGCTGATTTGGAGAAGTATACCGTGGAGAAGGTACTGAGCGGATGGGTACCCAATTAAATTATTCGATACTACAAAGAGAGTCTCTTCTTGTGTAAGAGACTCTCTTTTTTAACATCTGCCTAATTTACAATTACAACAATATCCCCTGCATTCTTTTCATTTATCCATCTCTGTATTGTTTCCTTTTCAAAAGAAATGTTTCCGAAAATAGCTACATCAGGCTTCATAGTTATTTCTGTACCACGTTTGTTATTTGATTCCGAACATAAAATTTCATGTTGTGCCACACCTCTAACATAATCTTGCTGGTAACAGTTTCCGCTTCGATATACTTTTATTGTAAGATTTTCGCACAGTGAATTCACAACCTTCAGACTATCTAACGGCAAATCCCCCATTTTAGAATACTCCAATTTAGTAATTGGCGCTCCTGCAAGAATATTACTTAAAACCTCTTCACATATTACACCTTTCACTTCAAGCGGAATTCCTCTCCCATCATCAAATATTCTTACTACATTGTTAGGAAGTATATTAATTTCTATCTTTGAACAGTGTCCTTCTTTCGCCTCTTCCATACTGTTTTTTAACACTTCAAATACCAACTGATGCATTTCATCACATAAATTCATACCATCATCCTCCTTAACGGCTCTTTTTGCACTAACACAATCTAACACATTCGGCAATTTGTATTCCTTCAAATGCCGCTTAACAATGCTTGGAGATGAACCAAATAATTTCGCAAATGACCTTGTAAATCCTTCGTGCGATTCAAATGAATATAACAGTGCAACATCAATGACCTTCATCCCATCTAGCAATGATTGTACAGAATATTGCAATTTCCTTATACGTATATATCCGGTCACAGGTATTCCATATATATCAGAAAAAAGCTTACTAAAATAATACGGACTATACCCTGCCAAATCAGCCAATTCTTTTAAGCTAATCTTTTCTGTAATGTGATTCTCAACGTATTCTAATACTTCTATAAATTCATCCCTGTCCATTTGACATCTCCTTTTATATTGCAAACGAAGCTTGCAATATTTTTGTGTTTGATGCTTCGTATCAAATCCACATAATTATCATATCAAAAATATAGACGATATTCTTGACTGTACATACGTTATTCTCTCTGTCATGGCAAGTGTAATAGCATATTACATTTGCAAATGGCTGGACGGAGACAATGACGGCAACCAACCTAGGGTATAAGCCGCCCTGCCAAAAAGGCATAAAAACCCCCACGAGCCACCAACTCGCGGGGGTTTTGTATTGTCCTTACAAACTTGTTACATCCCTAAATATTCCGGTCATCCTTTTTCTTAAGCAGCTGCGAGGTATCCAGCGTCTGCTCTGCCTCTTTTTTCTTCTTTTTCTCGGCCTTGGGCTTCTTCTCCTTCTTTGCCGGCCGAGCCGCCTTTTCGGATGTATCCCCCGACTGTAGCCGTACATCTGCTGCGTCTTCTGCCACCGCATTACCAACAACCGCTTCTCCTGCACCGGCATCTGCACCGGATACCGTCTGCTCCTTGGCATTCTGATTTGTCTTCTTATCCGGCTTCTTCAAACCCTTCCACACCGGCACATACTGGAATCTTCGCATGGCTACATCTGCCAGGAACAGTAAAATCGTAAGGCCAATCAGGAAATTCGCCAGAGGCTTTTTCTCTCCCGCACTTGTATCAATACGGGTCCAAATCTCATCCTCCGGAGCAATCAACCTTCCGTACTGATTGGCAAAGGCCAGATACTTATCCGGGCTAATGTCAAACTTATATTCATAGGAGAACTGTACCGCTGCCGCCGTGGTGATGTAGTTTCGAATCTCCTCTCCCTCCATGCGTCTGATATTAAAGTGATACAGTCCCATGTCAGGGGTGGCAATCTCTGTCTCGTATTTGCCCGGTGCCGTGGCATGAAGGGTTACCTCCTGAGCATTGCCCTCCGGGTCCACTACAGTGGCATGTATCTGTGTGGCACTGTTGTACTCATCTGTTTCATATACTACCTGAGCGGTCTCTCCCACAGCAACCACATTCACCTGGTCCTCGCCCAAATCCGCATTTCCTGCGGAATAATCCATAATACGTTTCCACAGCTGAACATAATCTTCTTCTCCGGAAAAGGGTCCGCTCCACTGCCCGGTCACATCACTGTTCCAGGCAACAGTCCGGCCCAGACCATACTGCCATACAGTGAGAATCGGGTCCTCCTTATCCAACGTAGTAATAATAGAGCTGGACGCCGTCTTAGGAGACGAAGAAACATATCCGTACACATTTGGCCATCCTTGTGCAAACAATCCCTTTGTCAGCTCATGACCGCCCCATACAGACAGCCCAAAGTCACCATTTTGCAGATAGCTGTCTCCGCCCAGGAAAACCTCCTGTGCAAAAATCTTGGGAATGTCACTGGCAATATCAGAATAGTAATATCTTCCGCCACACCCTTTCGCAAGGCTTTCCAAAAGCTGAGCATCCGAGCCCTCTCCTACCGCTACGGTAGAAAGGGTAATTCCGGCATCATTGTAATCCTGAATCACATCGCTGTAGTTGGTGGTCTCTCCCATTCCATCCGTCAAAAGGACCACATGCTTTATGGATGTCTTGTTCGCCGAAAGCACCTTGTGTGCCTCCTCCAAAGCCGGTTTAATGGTGGTGCCGCCGCCGGCATCAATTGCTTCTATGGCATCCTTAATATCGGACCTGTCATTAGCCTGCATTAAGTCTACCTGCCACTCAAAGCCGTCATCAAAGGTCAAAACACCTACCTGATCCGAATCCTTCAGATTGTCCACTGCCACCGAAGCAGCCTTAATGGCCAGATCCAGATTGGTAGCTCCTGCACCGTCCACCGTATCACACATACTGCCGGAACGGTCGATAATCATAACCATGGCCATGGAAGGCATCTCATTTATATTGCGCATCTGCATATTAACCGGAAGCACTGTCTCCAAAACTGTATCCCGGTAACCGCCCAGAGCAAAGCTGTCCTCACCGCCACAGCATACAAAGCCACAGCCGTAATCCTTTACATAGGTCTCCAGATTGTCCAAGAATCCCTGGGGCAACTCATCAATATAGGTATCCACAAGCACCATGGATTTGTACGCCAGCATCCCGTTGATATCATCCGGTGTATTCAGAGGCGAAACCACACTATAGTCACAGCCTGCCGCATTCAACACAGCCGTGAAAGCAGAAGCTCCCTGCTCAGAGCCGGTAATAACCAATATCCTAGGAGCTGCCTCCACCACAGAATAAGCATTGTAGGCATCATTTTCCTGACAGGTATCATCTGCCGCGCGCACCACTGCGCGCAGACTTTCCATGGCACTGCCGGAAACCTCCTCAGACACCTGCTGACTGAACACAAAACGGTTGCTGCCCCTGTTTAGCTGCACCGCATTTTCCGCCACCAGCTTACTTCCATTGTAAAGCTCAATTACTGCTTCCGTACCATAATTACTCTCCACCTGTACCGTCACGGAATACTTATCTCCGGGATGCAGATAGGTAGGCATGGTTACATTTTCAATATAGACATCCTTGGTGGCTTCCTTTTCATACAACAAGGTCAGAAATTCTGTCTTCGCCGTGGTCAATGCCCCGGCCATACGGGCCACATCGCCGCTTGTCTCCTTACCGTCTGTAAGCACCACGATTCTACCGTTGGCACCTCCCGGTATCATGGTCAGTGCCCTGGATATGGCATCCTCAAAATCCGTAGCGCCGGTCTTGGGCACCGTCATCAGTCCACCAAACTGATTCTCTGAAGTCAAAAATTGCTCCACCAGCGTATTTTTGCCGAAGGTTACAATTCCGTAGGAATTGCCGGAAGGCATATCCTCCACCTGCCTATGCAGATACTCCTGCATCTGTTCAAAATGAACCTCATTACTGCTGGACAAATCCACCACAAATATGGTAGCCGTCTCATGACTGCCCATACGAAGCTTCAGTCCCAAAAGCGCCAGAATCACACACACAAGCACAGCAATTCGCACACCCAGATAAAACTTGCCCTTGTAGCGCATCTGACGCACATACACCAGCCACTCCAGGATTAACAGCGCTAATACAAGCAGCAGAAATACATTTCGCAGGGTTTGTTTTACATTCTGCAGCGTAGCCTCACCTACAGCGCTTTCAGACTCCGCCTCTGCCCGTCCATCCGACTCCGTGGCAGTCTGAAAACGCACCACATAAGACTCCTGATACTCCTCATTGCCCACCTGATACAAGCCGGCCTTCAAGGGATAACTGTCAAATTGACCGTCCTCGACCTCCGCCCAGGGCTGCAGGGCAACTTCCTCACCTGCATAATATACATTTGAGGCAAGCCAGGAGGTATCCGACAGATAAATCATAGCATTGGCCAAAAATACCGGGAATTCCGCTCTTAAAGGGAAATCCGTCTCCCGGATATCAAATCCCACCACAACTTCCTTCCTGCCATCCCGCTCACCGTAGTAACCTACGCACTTGCCATTGTGCTCCAAAAAGCTCTGTGCCCCCTCCGGCACATTAAAGCAATAAGCCTTGTTTACACCAATGGTAAATCCGGACAAACCTGCAGTCAGGTCGCAGTCTGTCATATCCAACACTACATTTTCCAAAGTCTCTGACAAGGACTCCTTCTCATTACCAAAAATAAGCTTGTTGCAATCCGCCTCTACAGGCTCCCAACCCGCATCATAAATCACCACATTGATATCACCCTCATGAGCTGCACTGTCGCTTTCCGCCTTGGTAATATCCGTTCCGGTCACGGCCTGATAGGCCTTCTCCAAGAACACATTGCCCTCGCCCACCAAAAGACCGTTAATCAAATTCCCGCTATTCTTCACAGCCATGGACTGATTGTCCGCTGCCAGACTGTCATTTCCGCCGTCGTCAAAACGAATGGCACTTAGCTTGGACGAAAGACGTTGCCCCTGCCAGTCAACCTTTTCGAACAGACAAATCCGTGTTTCTTCCGCCGCCAAACTCATCTGACTCAAAGCAATCAGATTGTCTGACTCATCATAGAGGCCCACATCCAGGCCGACCGACTGATTGCCATGGTTGGTCATGCTGACCATCACATCATAAAGTCCGTCCTCACCCTGGCTGAAAACCGTGTACTCGTTAGCCACATTCGAGACAGGCTCTCCCACCACGAATAAGCTCTTCTCTCCTGCAACCTGAAACTGCTCAAAGTCTGCCGCACCGGCTCCATCGGTATAAACCACCAAATCTGAAAGGGGCACATCATCGCCGCCCTTCAAAGTATCCAGAACCTCCTGAGCTGCTGCCAGATTGGTGCCGCAATCCGTACATTCCAGACTTTTAAGGGTCTGCAGCAAACTGTCCGTATCCGTACTGTCCACCGCCAGAAGCTGTGCTCCGGCGCTATTTACCGTCACCAGAGAAAACTGTGTATTCTGAGCACTCCGGATATAATCCCCCGCCTGCTCCACAGCCTCCTCAAACCGACTTTTACCGGAAGCATTTTCATGCTGCATACTACCGCTGGTATCAATCATGAGGATTTTCCTGCCCCCACTTTTGCCGTCCACATTGATAAAAGGAGACATCAGCGCAATAATAAGCAGCCCTATGATCAGAATCTGCAGATACATCAGAATGTTGTGCACAAACTTTTCAAAAAAGGTTTTGGACTGCTGATTCTTTAATAGCTTCTTCCACAAAAGATTGGAGGAAATCAGATAATCCTCGCCCTTAGGCTTCAACAAATATAAAATTATGATAACGGGAACCGCAGCCAAAAACAGAAGCGGCCATAAACTCTCAAATATCATATAGTATCCTTAAATCCTCAAAAATTAACTGTTGAAAATCTTTATTGGTATTACACAAAATGTAAGTGGCACCGGCCTTGGCACACTGCCTCTTCAATTGATTCATAAACTGCAAAAGTGCCTTCTCATAGGCTCCGATACTGGCCGCGTCAAGCGTCAGACGAAGAGTACTTTTCTCCTCCATATCGATTAGATTCTTGGTACCGGTAAGCTCCACTAAAAGCTCCTCTCCCGCCAGCACCTGCAAAAATACCGCTTTCTGCTTTCTGTAATCCAAGAAACGCAAAAGCTTCTCAGCCGCGTCCGGCTGCTCCAAAAACTCCTCCTGCAGGAAATCACTGATAATAATCGTTACACCGGGACCCTTGGCCGGCATCTTCCGGATAGCTTCCCCAATGTCTGCAGTCCCCTCAAAGCTCCGCTCACCCAGCCACTGCACCAGTCTGGGAAAGGCTTTCTTGCCCCCGGTGGCCACAAAGGGTGACTGCATATTTTGCAGATCATACACCAGCACCCTGTCCATGTTATTTAGCCCCAGATAAGCCATGGTTGCAGTCAACATGGCAGCAAGGTCACTCTTTTTGTTCTCACCATAATTCATGGAGGCACTGGTATCCACCAGAATCGATACCACCGCTTCCTTTTCTTCCATATATTCTTTTATGTACAGCCTGTCCAGTCGTCCATAGGCATTCCAGTCAATTCGCCGGATATCATCTCCCGGCATATACTCCCGAAAGTCCGAAAACTCAGTAGATGAGCCCTTTTGCACGGACTTGCGGTTTCCCACCAGATTCATGGAGGATTTGTGCCCCATGGACAGACGCAGCCTGGACAAAGTATCAAAAAAAGCCGCATCCAGTTTCATAGCACTATCCGTTTTCATTTCTCGCTGTTGAGGTATTGTGATACATCCATTGAGATATAATATATCCTACATAGGGACGCTCTCGCTCCGTGAAAAAGCGCAGCGGATGCTAGGCTCGAATCCTCGAAGCTTTCGCAGCAACATAAATGCGCTGTGAAAGCTTTGCGAGGATTGACCTCGCCAAGCACCGGCGTTTTTCAAGGCCCTATGATAGGACACATTATATCTCAATCGACGATGCAATTACACCTACAGCAAGAAAATGAAAACGCTCCTTTCGCATAATACAAATTATAAGTTAAATAAATCCCCTATTTCTAGCCTCCGCTATTAGTTTGGGTTGAATTAGCACTTCACATTTTTCTCTCTCTTTATGTTTGCAAAACGCCCAATTACCCTTTGTCTTTGATATAAACACCGTAAACTTCAAAAGTTGAGCAGTTATCTGTTCATATAAATTAACTTTTATCGTTCCGGCAAACCGAAAGATTCATTTGCTATTAATTATTTCCTTGCACGGGTCTATACAGAAAAACTGGATCGTGGGACCCGCTAAATATCATTTTTCCGGGTCTCGCCAATCATTTTTTCTACATAGACCCGAGCAGGGCTGAATGCTACTAAAAAATAGGGAATTTCCTATGTTTTTGGGTCTCACAGAACAAAAATTATATATAGACCCAAATCTAAAGCATATTCTCACAAAGAAGCGTAATATCTTCAAAGTTTCCTCTCTCTTCACCATGCCGACAGACTCACAAGCTGACGCTTGTTCGTTGTAGCGGCGTTCGCCTATATCCCTAATATATAGAATCCATTATATGATTTTGACTTAATTAGCCACTCTATCAATATTTCATAATCTGTCGGTTTTTCCTTGTGAAGTCTTTCTATAATGGAATCCGTTAAGGATGAAGCATAATAATTGATACCATATAAATCAACTACCCCTGTTTGCAGATTACAATATGTGCCACAATCAAAAATGCGGCTATATTCTTGAAAAAATGCACTATCATCATCTATGTAAACGTATAGAGAATCATTTTTCCAATTCTGTATACTTTCAACAGCTACCAACTCTTTTGTAGTGGCTTGAAACGGCATATTACAAAACTGTATTTCTATGAAAGCTGAACCACCATAATTTCTTCTTTCTTCTTGGCTTTTAAAAGTATGAAATAGCACCTCATCACCTCTACTTCTTGGCTTCCACAATCTTACGGATAATTTCATCCTCCGTTACACCCTGGCTGATGGCATCGAAGCTGGGAATCAGTCTGTGACGCAGTACGGGATAAGCAACACATTCCACATCCTGGAAGGAGACATTAAAACGCCCCTCTAAAAATGCCTTGGCACGGGCTCCGCGAATCAGTGCCTGGGCTGCTCTGGGGCTGGCGCCCTCACGAATCAAAGGATTGGTGTCGTGGGTAGCCATAACCAGGTCCAAAAGGTATTCCATA
>JAZQFO010000157.1:0-8003 GCA_045539535.1 Acetatifactor sp. | reverse complement strand
GGAATTTGAGACGGTTCACGGCACCATTCAGACTCCGGTCTTTATGAATGTAGGTACTGTGGCGGCCATTAAGGGCGCGGTGTCCACTGCGGATTTGGAGCAGATTAAGACTCAGGTGGAACTTTCCAACACCTATCATCTGCATGTACGTCCCGGGGACCAGATTATTCGCAAGCTTGGCGGTCTGCATAAGTTTATGTCATGGGACAAGCCGATTCTTACGGATTCCGGCGGATTTCAGGTGTTTTCTTTGGCAGGACTTCGCAAGATTCGGGAGGAGGGGGTGTACTTTAACTCTCACATAGGTGTTCGTAAGATTTTTATGGGACCGGAGGAGAGTATGCAGATTCAGTCCAATTTGGGTTCCACTATTGCCATGGCGTTTGATGAGTGTGCGCCCAGTAAGGCGGACAGAAAGTATGTGCAGGCTTCTGTGGAGCGTACTACCAGATGGCTGGAACGTTGCCGCGTAGAGATGGCCAGACTTAACAGCTTGGAGGATACGGTAAATCCCAATCAGCTGTTGTTTGGTATTAATCAGGGTGCGATTTTTGTTGATATTCGTATTGAGCATGCGAAAGAAATCTCTCAGATGAACCTGGATGGCTATGCAGTGGGTGGTCTGGCTGTAGGTGAAAGCCATGAGGAGATGTATCACATCTTGGATCAGGTGGTGCCTCATTTGCCCAAGGACAAGCCTACTTATCTGATGGGTGTGGGTACGCCGGCCAATATTTTGGAGGCGGTAGAGCGTGGTGTGGACTTTTTTGACTGCGTATATCCTACCCGTAACGGCCGTCATGGACATCTCTATACCAATCATGGCAAGATCAATCTGTTTAATGCCAAGTATGAGCTGGACTCAAGACCCATTGAGGAGGGCTGCGGATGCCCTGCCTGCACCAGATATTCCAGAGCTTATATCCGTCATCTTTTGAAGGCGAAGGAGATGCTGGGCATGCGTTTGTGCGTGCTTCATAATCTGTATTTCTACAACACCATGATGGAAGAAATCAGGGATGCGTTGGATGCCGGAGAATTTGCTGCGTATAAAAAGCGCAAGCTTGACAATATGGCTACACCGCTTGTATAATAGTCTAAGTTTAATTTTTTCAGGCGCAGATGCGTCGGAATGGAGGAGTAATGAATATTTTAATGTCAGCTATGACCGTGGCAGATGCAGCCACAACCATGACTGAGGCAGATGCAGCAGCTGCAGGTAGTTCTTTGGCAAATGGAGCACTTATTATTGTTTATGCTTTGTTTATTATTGCATTGTGGTTTTTCATGTTCCGTCCCCAGAAGAAGGAGCAGAAGAGAGTTGCAGCAATGATTGCATCTTTGGAGTGTGGTGATTGCGTAAAGACTACTTCCGGTTTCTATGGTATTGTATTGGATATCAGCGATGATACCGTGATTGTTGAGTTTGGTAACAACAAGAACTGCCGTATTCCCATGGACAAGGCTGCTATCAGCAGTGTTGAGAAGCCTGAGAACTAAGATTTATATTTTTATGAGGATGATTAAAGCAGCTCCTTTTGGGGGCTGCTTTTTGCATGTTATAAAAATGACTTTTACGGACTCTTTGTTTGAAGATTTTGCTAGAATTGGTTGAAATTTGCCAAGATATCGGTTATTATATAATGAAGTTGTTTTATGCCTTGGGAGATTTATTGCTTTAAAGCAAGAAAGCAAAGGCGTGAACATTATATAAAATAAATATATCCCTATGGATATTAGGAGGTTATTAGGTTATGGAACTGAATATTACCTGCATTCCCGGCGACGGAATCGGACCGGAGATTGTAACTGAAGCAAAAAAGGTACTAAACAAGGTGGCAGGGGTTTATGGTCACAAGATGAATTTTACCGATATTTTGATGGGTGGTGCATCCATTGATGTACATGGTGTTCCTTTGACGGATGAGGCAATTGCTACAGCTAAGGCTGCAGACGCAGTGCTGATGGGCTCTATTGGCGGCGATACCACCACCTCTCCCTGGTATAAGCTTCCTCCCAATCTGCGTCCGGAGGCAGGACTTCTTGCTATCAGAAAGGCATTGAATCTGTTTGCAAACCTTCGTCCCGCAGTGCTTTATGAGGAGCTTGCAGGTGCTTGTCCTTTGAAGGAAGAGATCAGCTCCAAGGGCTTTGATATGATGATTATGAGAGAGCTGACCGGCGGTTTGTATTTTGGTGAGCGCAAGACGGTTGAGGAGAACGGTGTGCTGAAGGCCATCGATACCCTTACCTATGATGAGAATGAGATTCGTCGAATTGCTATTAAGGGCTTCGATATTGCCATGAAGCGCGGCAAAAAGGTGACCAGCGTGGACAAGGCAAATGTGCTTGATTCTTCCAGACTTTGGAGAAAGGTTGTGGAAGAGGTAGCCAAGGATTATCCCGAGGTTACTTTGGAGCATATGCTGGTGGACAACTGTGCAATGCAGCTGGTAAAGGATCCTGCACAGTTTGACGTGATTCTCACGGAGAATATGTTTGGTGATATTTTGTCTGATGAGGCAAGTATGGTGACCGGTTCCATCGGTATGTTGGCAAGTGCAAGCTTGAACGACAGCAAGTTTGGTCTCTATGAGCCCAGCCATGGTTCTGCACCCGATATTGCAGGCAAGGATATTGCCAATCCTATCGCAACAATTCTTAGTGCATCCATGATGCTTCGTTACAGCTTTGATCTTGACAAGGAAGCGGATGCGATTGATGCGGCTGTGAAGCAGGTGCTTCAAGACGGTTATCGCACCGGCGATATCATGTCTGAGGGCTGTGAGAAGGTTGGCTGTTCCAAGATGGGCGATTTGTTGGTAGAAAGAATTAAATAATATATAAAACTATACTATAGAAAGAAGGATACCAAAATGAGAAGTGATTCCGTAAAGACAGGCACCGCTCAGGCGCCTCACAGAAGCTTGTTTAATGCGCTTGGTTATACTGAGGAGGAGAGAAGACGTCCATTAATCGGTATTGTCTGCTCTTACAATGAAATTGTTCCCGGACATATGAATCTGGACAAAATTGCAGAGGCTGTAAAGCTTGGCGTGGCAATGGCAGGCGGTACTCCTGTAATGTTCCCTGCAATTGCCGTTTGTGACGGTATTGCAATGGGCCATATCGGCATGAAGTACTCTCTGGTTACCAGAGATCTGATTGCTGACAGTACCGAGTGTATGACTATGGCGCATGGCTTTGATGGTCTGGTGTGCATTCCCAACTGTGACAAGAATGTGCCCGGTCTTTTGATGGCTGCTGCACGTGTAAATATTCCTACTGTATTTGTATCCGGCGGTCCTATGCTGGCTGGACGTATCGATGGTCATAAGACCAGCTTGTCCTCCATGTTTGAGGCGGTTGGCAGTGTGGCTGCTGGCACCATGAGCTGCGAGAAGCTTTGTGAGTATGAGGAGAAGGCTTGTCCTACCTGTGGTTCCTGTTCCGGTATGTACACTGCAAACTCCATGAACTGTCTGACTGAGGCAATTGGTATGGGTCTTAGAGGAAACGGTACCGTGCCTGCAGTTTATTCTGAGCGTATTCGCCTGGCAAAGCATGCCGGCATGAAGATTATGGAGGTGGTTGAGAAGGATATTAAGCCTCGTGATATTATGACTGAGGATGCATTTATGAATGCATTGGTTGTGGATATGGCGCTTGGATGTTCCACCAACTCTATGCTGCACTTGCCTGCAATTGCACGTGAGGCAGGAGTTGATTTGAATCTTGAGATTGCTAATGAGCTTTCTGCAAAGACTCCCAATCTGTGCCATTTGGCACCTGCAGGTCCTACTTATATGGAGGATTTGAACGAGGCAGGCGGTGTTTATGCAGTAATGAATGAGCTGACCAAGAAGAATCTGTTGAATCTGGATTGTATGACTGTAAATGGTACTACCATTGGTGAGAATATCAAGAACTGCTTCAATAAGAATCCTGAGGTAATCCGTCCTGTGGAGAATCCTTATTCCGAGACCGGCGGCATTGCGATTCTGAAGGGTAATCTTGCACCTGACAGCGGTGTGGTTAAGCGTTCTGCAGTTGTTCCTGAGATGATGGTACATGAAGGTCCTGCAAGAGTGTTTGACTGTGAAGAAGATGCTATCGAGGCTATCAAGGGCGGCAAGATTGTAGCCGGCGATGTAGTTGTAATTCGTTACGAGGGTCCTAAGGGTGGTCCCGGTATGAGAGAAATGTTGAATCCTACCTCCGCAATCGCAGGTATGGGTCTTGGTTCTTCCGTTGCTTTGATTACTGACGGACGTTTCTCCGGTGCATCCCGTGGTGCTTCCATCGGACATGTATCCCCTGAGGCAGCTGTGGGTGGTCCTATTGCATTGGTGGAAGAGGGCGACATCATCCGTATCGATATTCCTGCTAACAAGCTGGATATGCTGGTTTCCGATGAAGTATTAGCAGAACGTCGTGCAAAATGGCAGCCCAGAGAGCCCAAGATTACTACCGGTTATCTGTCCAGATACCGTGAGCTGGTTACCAGCGGTAACAGAGGTGCAGTTCTTGAGGTGCCTAGCAAATAAATTTTAGGATAAAATATACATATCAGGAGGATTACCAATGCTTCTTAATGGTTCTGAAATTGTAGTAGAATGTCTGAAAGAGCAGGGCGTGGATACTGTATTCGGTTATCCCGGCGGTGCGATTTTGAATATTTATGATGCTCTTTACAAGCATAGCGACGAGATTCGACATGTGCTTACTTCCCATGAGCAGGGTGCATCCCATGCAGCTGACGGTTATGCGCGTGTTACCGGCAAGGTGGGCGTATGTATGGCTACCAGTGGCCCCGGTGCTACCAATCTGGTAACCGGTATTGCAACTGCGTATATGGATTCTATTCCTATGGTAGCGATTACTGCAAACGTTGCTTTGCCTCTTCTTGGTAAGGACAGCTTCCAGGAGGTAGATATTGCAGGCGTTGTTATGCCTATTACCAAGCATAGTTTTATTGTAAAAAATGTTGAGCAGCTTGCTGATACCATCCGTAAGGCTTTTGAAATTGCAAGAAGCGGTCGTCCCGGCCCTGTTCTTGTGGATATTACCAAGGATGTAACTGCAGCTACCTGTGAATTTACTTCTGTAGAGGTAAAATTGCCTGAGCGTGCTGTTTCCTATGAGGAAGCAGATATGGAGAAGGCTTTAAGCTATATCAAGGATTCCAAGAAGCCCTTTATTTATCTGGGCGGTGGTGCCATTGCTTCCGGTGCTTCCGAGGAGGTGGCAGAGCTTGCAGAGCTGATTGATGCACCTGTATGTGATACTCTTATGGGAAAGGGTGCTTTTGATGGCAGAAGTGACCGTTACACCGGTATGATTGGTATGCATGGTACCAAGGCGTCCAATCTGGGAGTGAGCCAGTGTGATCTTTTGATTGCTCTGGGTGCACGTTTCTCGGATCGTGTAACCGGTAATCCGGGGAAGTTCGCTTCTGATGCTAAGATTGTGCATATTGATATTGATCCTGCAGAGATTAACAAAAATATCCGCGTGGACGCAAGCCTGATTGGTGATATGAAAGCAGTGCTTGCAGAGCTGAACAAGCGCGTTGCTGCACAGGGCAAAAAGGATAACAGCCAGTGGATGAGTACCGTAAAGGAGCTTAAGACCAAATATCCTTTGAAGTATGATAATTCCCAGCTTTCCTGTCCTTATGTGATTGAGGAGCTTGATCGTATTACCAAGGGAGAAGCTGTTATTTCCACAGATGTAGGACAGCATCAGATGTGGGCTGCTCAGTATTACAAGTATTCCAAGCCTCGTACTTTCTTGTCTTCCGGTGGTCTCGGTACCATGGGTTATGGTCTTGGCGCTTGTATTGGTGCCCAGGTGGGACAGCCGGACAAGATTTGTGTAAATATTGCCGGTGACGGATGCTTCAGAATGAATATGAACGAGCTTGCAACTGCCAGTCGTTACAATATTCCTATTATTCAGATTGTAATTAACAATCATGTTCTGGGCATGGTTCGTCAGTGGCAGACACTGTTCTATGGTAAACGTTACAGTCAGACTGTTTTGAATGACAGTGTAGATTTCTGTAAGGTTGCAGAGGGCTTGGGTTGTGAAGCAATTCGCGTAACCACCAAGGAGGAGGTTGCACCCGCCATCGAGAAGGCAATCGCGTTGAAGAAGCCTGTATTGATTGAGTGCATGATTCCGGAGGATGACAAGGTATTCCCTATGGTTCCTGCAGGTGCTCCCATTGATGAAGTGTTTGACGGAGATGATTTAGCTAACAAGGCTGAATAAACAGATTACGGTATAAACTATGAAGAAAATGATTATAAGGCTTAGTGTGGGCCTTGCCATTGTCATTGTGTGTGTTGCAACTGCATATTTTTCCATGGCCATGTACTACAAGAAGGGTTTTATGGCCAATACCTGGATTAATGGTATTTATTGTGCGGGAAGCTCCGTGCAGGAGGTGAATGCACAGCTTTTAAAGCAGACGAAGCTGCCGGAGAGCATTACTATTACCGGATATGTGGGAACCGGGGAGGATAATCAGACAACTACGTGGACGATTCCCTTGGAAGAGTTTAGTTATTCTATTGATTATTCTTCTGATTTAAACCGATATATTTCCGGGCAGAATGCATGGGTTTGGATTGATAAGCTAAATTCTTCCAATAACCATGTGGCGCAACCAGATATTAGCTTTGATGAAGCAAAACTTTTAGCACTTGTGGATGAAATTACTGCGGGCTTCGATACAGAAGAGGACTATTATATTTCTTATTCTGAGGAGAATGGCTATACGCTTGTAGATGGCATGCACAACAGAGTGGACGAACAGAAGGTGCTGGAGACTATCAGAGGTGCGCTCATGAATAAGATAGAGCAGGTGAATCTGGTTTCCAGCGGCTGTTATTATGACTTGGAATTAAATGCTAAGCAGCAGGAAGATTATGATTTGTGGACCAAAATCCATGCATATCAGGAAAGCGGTCCCATCTATAATTTTGGCGAGGGCAATGTTCAGGTTTCTGCCGGAGAAATGGCAAGCTTTTTGTTGACACACAGTGTGACTAAGATGCCCTTTTTGGACGAAAGCGGATGCTTTATCCTGGAGGATGGTTTTGCAAAAGAGTGGGCGGCCAAGGCGGCAGCGGAACATGATACCTATGGAAAAACATGGGAATTTACCAGCACCAGAGGTGAAACGCTTTTTATTGAAGGCGAAAATTATGGTACACAGATTAATCAGGACAGAGAAGCGGATTGGTTTGAAAACTATATGAAGAATCTGGTTCAGGGAAAAGCTGCTGCTACAGAGGGAACGGAGGAAAATCCCCGCGTGCCCATGTATAGCAAGGATGCCTATAGTCGTACCAAGGAGCTGGGCAATACTTACATTGAAGTGGATTTCGGAGCGCAAAAGCTTTATTATTATAAAGAAGGCGAACTGAAGCTGGAGACGGATATTGTCAGCGGTAATATGCGCAGACGCTGGGATACACCCCAGGGCGTTAACTATGTCTACAACAAGCAAAAGAACCGCGTACTTAGAGGACAGGGATATGCAACTCCTGTGAAATTCTGGATGCCGGTTGACGGTGCTATCGGAATTCATGATGCAGATTGGCGAGATGAGTTCGGAGGAGATGAGTACAAGACCAACGGTTCTCATGGCTGCGTCAATGTGCCTAAGGAAGTGATGCCGCAGCTTTATGAAATGGTTGTAATCGGCACACCGGTTATTATGTTCTATGGTACCGATCCCGAAACAGGGGAGCCAATAGAGTGGTCATAAAAACAAAACAAACACAAATGTGCGCCTTGGGCGTACAAATTGTAAAAAAATTAACAATGTGGTTGACGAAACTCAAAAAGAGGACTATGCTATAATTCAATGAGTTTTGATACATAAACTTTAGGAGGAAATAAAAATGTCAAGAGTTTACAATTTTTCTGCAGGCCCTGCTGTGTTGCCTGAGGAGGTACTTAGAGAGGTAGCAGACGAGATGATGGATTAC
>JAZQFO010000156.1:0-5067 GCA_045539535.1 Acetatifactor sp. | reverse complement strand
TGGGGAAATAATGGTAAATAAAGGTGATGCGGGATACAAACACCCAGGGCAGATACTGTGCCCCATAGGCCACCAACAGAAAACCTGCCGTAGTATCCTTTTTGGCAAGGAATCGATACACCATATATACAGCTGCCGGTATACCTACCCACCAGACGAGGGGGTTACCGAAGGCACTGATACCCTCCCGGAGTCCGTTTTCCAGCTCACCGGAGTAATACCAGATGGGACTCTTCATTACCGGCCATTCATACCATGGCGTAGCAAAATAATGAGTGGCATTCAAATCGCTGTGATAACCGAATATGTAGAGCTGGTTGTCCCACATACGCTGCAGCAATCCGCAATCCGGATTATTATACGCCCTGAAGGGCAGGTAGGACAGAATATAAATACACACCGGTACTGCCACAAAGAAAATCATACAAAAACCGATGGTCTTGTAAATATGAGGCAGGTTCATCTGTTTTTCACGATACCGCACGTACAGTCCCACAAAGAACAGCAGGGCAAGACCGATACCTGCGTACACACCCGTCCATTTGCTTGCTACGCCCATACCCATGGCCACGCCGCAGGCTCCCAAAAAGATAAACCCCTTCTTGGACTCCTTCTCCATATTCGTGGTCAGATAGCAATACATCAGGTAATACATCAATATAACAAAAAATGTAATATACACATCGATTGTGGCAATTCTGGTCTGGGTAAAATGCATAAAATCAAAGGCAAATGCCAGACATGCCACCGCAGAAATCGGCGTATTTCCTGTCAGCTTCTTTGCAAAAAGATAAAGGACAGGAAGCATCAGAATACCAAATACCGTTCCCACTATACGCCATCCGAAGGGATTCATGCCAAAAAGCGCAATTCCCCAAGAAATAAATACTTTGCCCAGAGGCGGATGTGTGGTCTCGTAGGTATCCAATTCATTTACAAACTCATAAGCCGTACGGCCATGGTATATTTCGTCAAAAATCATGCTGTTGCGGAAGCTGCTTCTCTCCGGATGCAGCTCCTGCTCGTCAAAAAGTGCTGCATATTCTGCGGCATTCTCAGGCACTATCACATTGTCTGCTTCATCCATAAACACAAATTCAATCAGCTTTGCATCTATATCCTTTAGCCGGAATCTAAGCGTGATTATCACATCACTGTTCACCTTGCCCTCCGCATCTGCACTGATTCCTTCAATCGTGGACATGGGAAGAGACGCTTCCTGCCAGGTAAACACGCTGCCTAACAGAGTCTCTCCGCAGTCATACTCCACCTGACCGTTATCAACCGTGAAGGCAAAATGTCTGTCCTGCCAGGGCGCAATATAATAAGACAGCCGGTTTGGCACATTGCCCTGTCGGAAGGTAAAGGTCAGCACATCATCCGTCTCCATGGAATAATAGGTCTCAGGAGCCTTAGAATCGCCCAAATCATAGAATGCGAACCCGCTGTAGAGCACCATGATAATCAGCAGTACAATATAGTCCGCCCTCTGCATGGAGGAAGCTTTCCCAAACGTAGAAAGTGGCCGGAACTCATATTTCCTTTGCTCTTTTGCAGCACCCGCCGGAGCCCTTTTCGCTCTTTTTAAGGTGCAATAGAAGTAAACCGTAGCCCATACCATACCTACGGAAACTGCGTACATCACAATAGAATCCGGATTGTAAGCATAGGGGTCATAGAAATAGAGCACATGTGCCGCATTCATAAAGCTAAGTACAGAGAACATACCATAGCTTCGATAATAAGCCGGCTTACTGCTCACAATATAAGCAAACAAAAGGCACAGTATTGCCGGGTAGATATATCTTTCGTGCATACGCACGGAGAATGTAAACATGGTAATAATAGAAAAAGCACATAAAAGGGGATATTTCTCCGGCCGTTCTCCCCATTTTTTACTCAAAAACAAACAGAAGAACACAATCAGCAATATCACCAACGTTCCCCAAGCCTTCAAGGGGATTCCACAAAGCTTACTATTTTGATCTGCCCAGTTTAAGCCCAGCATACTATAAAAATTATATGCGTTAACACTGGCATAGGGATAGGAACCCAAGGTATCAGAATATTGTGCAATGATGGTGAGGAGTCCAAAGGGAATACACGCTACCGCCATTCCTGCCAGCACAGATACACCCTGGACAAGATTCTTCAGGAATTTTTTAACCGTAAAATCCTTGTAAATCACCTCATCAAGAATTCCCGCTATCAATACCGGTGTAAAAATCAACATCTGTGGCTTTATAAGAATACCGATACCAAAAAATAAATACGCCCTAAAAAGCTTTTTCTCCATTAAAGCCAGACATACCACAAATAAAAGCAATGTAAATACAGAGTCCACCTGGCCCCAGATGACAGAATTCAGCAAAATAACAGGATTAAACAAATAAGTACATGTAAGCAGTAACGCTTTGGACTTCGTAATGTATTTCTGTCCTTCTTTCCAAAGCATCCAGCCGCAAACCATATCGCAAATCAGGGAAGGCATTTTCAAAAGCAAAACATGCACCCCTGACAGAAATTCCAACTTTAAAAGGGAGGCAATCGCTCCAATGGGCCACAAAAGATAGATGTAGCCGGGGGGATAGTCCGTAAAATGATCCGGAGAATAGAAGGCGGCCGGTCCTACCTCGAATATGCGCGCAGCCCAGCTGCCAAAACACATCATATCTGTTCCGTGTCCGGGCGTCCAAAACGCCAGCGCGATTCGCAGAACCAATGCCCCTCCAAAGAGAACCGCAATATACTTATCAAAGGACTTCACATCCCTTTGATAACACAATGAAAACAATACAATTGCAAAAATAACCGCTCCAAACAGCAAAGCCATAGGAACCTCCCACAATACAGATGTTTATGAAATCAGTATAACATAAAAGCCCCCAAAAGTCAGTTTTTTCTGACTCTTGGGGGCAAATCCACGTCTTAGTCCAATACTTCTTTACGCGTTCAGTTATCCGCTAATTACAGAGCACCTGCAAGATCTGCGACAACAGAAGTCACGTCAGAGGTATGAAGAACATAGTCGTTAGCAGGAATGTATGACAAGGAGGAGTCTAACTCAAAGCTTGCATACTTATTGTTGCTGGAAACCTTCTGGCTCTTGCTGGATACAATAGTTCCATCCTGGTCGCCCTTACAATTGGTGAAGGTATCCTTGTAACTCTTAATCGCACCGGACTTAATGGTCATGGGGTTCTTAGAGTTTACAAATACATTGTACTCAGAGAAGATGTAGCCATTTGCTCTGGGATTCATACAGTAGCTGGTCTGGCCGTCAAACACGTTGTTGTACATATGTACATTTGCCTGACGAAGCAAAGGACCTCTGGACTCACAGTTCTTCCAATAATTGTGATGATAAGTAATGTGGTACTGAAGGTTGCTGTCAGATGCACCTACAAGGTTGGTCTTGTGATAACCTTCATAATAGCAGTAGCTATTGGTGAAGTACAGACCACGCTTGAAGTCACATGCGCCATCACCGCCGTCCTTATCGGACTCAGCAGGATTAGAAATCTTGGGCGCATAGAAGGAACAGTGATGGATCCAACATCTCTCAACAGGAGTGGTTAATGTGGAACCGGTCTGTACACCCTCCATACCGATACAGTCTTCAGGTACATTTCTAAAGTTAATATTTCTTACTTCAAAGCTCTTACCAAAGTCAGGTGCTGCACTCTCTGCCATAAAGTGGATACCCCATCCGTTGATGGTTGCGCCGGAGCCGATACCCTCAATGGTAACATCCTTACCGGATTTCATTCTTGCCATGTAACCGTTATCGCCTACGGAACCGCCGAAATCAACGGAGTCATAAGCAGTTACGCCTTCAGGAGCAGTTACATTACCAATGATTCTGATTACGAGAGGTGTTCCGTCTTCTGCAAGCTTCTGGATAATACCTGCATTGTTGTTAGCCTTACCACCCTTGGTAGTCTTGCCGCCACCGATGTCCATACCTGCGGAGTTCAAAATGTGACCGATACCGGTTACAGTTGTTCCATCCTTAGAGGTTACGGATACAGTGTTCTTGTTGCTGTTTGTTACATAAAGAACCTTTGCATTGCTCTTCAAGGTACCATCCTGATTGTATGCACCAACACCCTTGGTGTAATTGAAATGTGCATAACCGGAACGATCCTGAGCTGCTACTTCTACGCCGGTTCTGGTGATAGTACCCTTGCTGGTCTTGATTGCAACAGAATAGCTACCAGCCTTCAGACCGGGGATATCGATGCGAACCTTGCTGTTTACATCTCTTACCAGATATTCAAAATCTTCGCCTGTCAGAGAACCACTGGTAGGTCCGCTGTAGGTTACTGCAGTTACGTTAGAATCACTAACGCCGGAAAGCTCTACATACAAAGTCTCATTCCATCCGCCAATGCTGCTGATAGTAACACCAGAAGGATCGCTGGTAGGCTTGATTGTAGGTGCAGTGGTAGGTGCAGTAGTGGGTGCAGTTGTAGGTGCCTTAGTAGGTGCTACAGTAGGTGCTACAGTAGGTGCTACAGTGGGTGCCACGGTAGGTGCAGTTGTAGGTGCTACAGAACCGCCCTCAGTGCTAACTGCCATGTAATACAGGTTTGCGGTATCTGCCTTGGTAATGGTATGAGAACCTGCAGAGATATCCATGGTCAAAACGCCATCACTCAAAGTCTTCTTGGTACCGTCAACCTTAACGTTCTTGCTATTGCTGCTGTTGAATACCAATACCAGCTCTGCATCAGATGCGGTGGTAAAGGAAATCTTGGTAGCAGACTCCATCTTCAGGCACTGCTTCAAAGTCATACCGTTATAGGTTACAGTACCCTTGCTGGTAGAAAGGTTACCTGTGATATCAAAGAAATCACTGGTCTTGCCATCTTCAGTAAAGTTGTGTACATAGCCCTCAGAAACAACAGGTGCCTGAGTAGGTGCTACGGTAGGTGCTACGGTAGGTGCTACAGTAGGTGCTACGGTAGGTGCTACAGTAGGCGCTACGGTAGGTGCCACAGTAGGTGCTACAGTAGGTGCCACAGTAGGTGCCACAGTAGGCTCTACGGTAGGTGCCACGGTGGG
>JAZQFO010000155.1:0-4083 GCA_045539535.1 Acetatifactor sp. | reverse complement strand
TATCTATTCATATCTCATGATATCAATGTGGTGTATCAGATGTGTGACAGGATTATGGTCATGAAGGATGGCAAAATCGTGGAGCAGGGAAGGACAGAGGACGTATTCCATCACCCCAAGGAGGCTTACACGGAGCTGCTTTTGAAAGAATCATAAAAGGGTTATATGTGAAAATATGAGAAGGGATTCGGTGCATTTGCATCGAATCCCTTTTTGTCTTTGTATGTAGTTCTTGGATGTCCGGGCTTAGATTGCTTCGATCTTGGAGGTCTCAGTATCTCCGGTGGAAGCTACAACAGCCTTTAAATCCTGCATAGCGGAGTTGAAAACCAGATAGGAATCATAAGCTGCAAGGAAGTGGTTTAATGCTTCTTCGCGGTTGCCTGCCTGCTTTGCATGCCATGCATGTACGGAATGGGTATGGATATCCTCGTGGTTCTTGAATGCTTTCTTGAATGCAGCAGAACCGGTAATACGGGTATCGGTCTGTGCATTTGCCCATTTACCGAACTTACAGCCTGCAGGATTGTTAATCTGCTCAAGGTTGAGTTTCTCGAAGTCTGCCAGGTTGTTGTACTGACGCCAGGTAAAGATCAGGTGATCTACTTCATATACAACCAGCCAATCCTGGGTGTGCAGCTTCGCACGGCGTCTTGCAACGTCGGAACGCAAGTTGTCGATAAGACGAGAAATCTTATACAAATGAGCACCGGTATTGATACAACCGTTGGACAAATCATCATAGCTGGCAGCAATGGTGTCGATGGACGCCACAAATGCCTGAGTCAAAGCGGACTGAGTATTAATCTCGCCGTAAATGTGGTCAACCTCGGAGCTGACAAGACTCATGCTGGAACTGATATGTTCCATGCTCTCCAAAGAGCGGTGGATACTAGCATTACCATCGGTCAACTGGGTAGCAGTAGCATTGATGGAATCTACCAAAGCAGAGATACCTGTCATAAGCTCCTGCACATAAGCCATAGCCGCTTCTGCGGACTGAGTGGTATTGGCGGAGAGGTCTTTTACCTGATTCGCAACTACTGCGAAACCGCGGCCGGCCTCACCTGCTCTTGCAGCTTCGATGGAAGCGTTCAGTGCAAGCAGTCCACTCTTGCTTGCAACTTTCTTAACCATATCGATAATCTCATTAATCTGTGCAGCCTTCGCCTGGAAATCAGCAATCTGCTCATTGATCTGAAGTACGCTGGATACGGATGCATCCACAATCTTGATACTGGAGTTCATCTCGTCTACGCAGGAATGAGCGTCTTCCATAACGGTATGGGTCTTCTCCTGAATGGTGTAAACCGCATCCTGAATATTCTGGATGGATGTACCAAGCTCCTGACTGGAACCGGACATGTCATTGATAGCGGTGGTCTGGGAACGAAGTTCCTCGATCATATCCTTAACACAGCTACTGTCACCGATCAGCTGCATGGAGTTGTTCAGTCTCATAACGAAGTTGTTGTTCAAACGAACAAAGCTTGCAAGTACTTCATTATACTTCTCTGCTACCTGAGGATCGTTGAAAAGGGAAGTATCCACTGCAGAAAAGTCTCCTGCAATAGCCTTGTCCATCCATTCAATTAACAGAGCGTTATCTGCTACAGATGCATTTTTCTCTTTGTTTTTGCCGAACATAGAGCCACCTCCTGGAACTATTTTTTCTTTTGTGGCTGTGGGGCCACTTATTTGTCCTACATTTTGGTAATATTATAGCACAAAGAGTAAAATTTGGCTACCCATTTCTTAAAATTTGCACAACAATCTGAAATTTCCAGAATATTACTACGCTTTTTCGCGGCTGAAGGGTTGCAGACTGTCAATTAGTGCGGTCATACTTGTCCCCGGACAGGCATAAGATGCAAGTGAAGTAAGAGAATATAGAAGAAACGGCAGGAGGCGCAGTAGTAATGGAAGAATGGAAACATGGGGAAAAAAGCGGGCTTACACAGGTACAGGCCCGGCAAAAATTGCAGGAGTACGGGCCAAATGAACTGGCCAAGCCGGAGGGGAAGACAATTTTGGAGCAGTTTCTGGCCCAGTTAAATGACCCCTTGATTTATGTGCTTTTGGGCGCTGCAGGAATTTCCTTTTTGCTAAAGGAGTATGCGGACGCAGTGATTATATGTGTGGTAATCGGACTGAATGCAGTGGTTGGTGTGGTTCAGGAGGGAAAGGCCCAAAAGGCACTGGAGGCATTGAAGAAGCTGACCAGTCCTCATGCGATTGTGGTCAGGGATGGGGTGAAAACAGAGATTACAGCGGCGGAGCTGGTTCCCGGCGATTTGGTGTGTCTGGAGGCTGGCTGTCAGGTGCCGGCAGACTTGGAGCTTGTGGAGGCTGTGAATCTTCGGATTGAAGAATCTGCACTTACCGGAGAAAACCTTCCGGTGGAAAAGCAGGTGAAAGCGAAAGAGGAGCACGAAAATAAGGCATTCATGTCCACCATCGTAACTGCCGGACATGGTAGCGGAATTGTGACTGCCACGGGAATGGATACCCAGATCGGACAGATTGCGGATATGATTGCCGGGGCTAAGGAGGAGTTGACGCCTCTGCAGCGCAGGTTGGGTGATCTGGGCAAGGTGCTGAGCATTTTGGCTTTGGCACTCTGCGGTCTGTTGTTTGTACTTGCCATGTATCAGAATCGGAATGTGATGGAGATGCTGCTGGTGGCCATATCTTTGGCTGTGGCGGCGGTGCCGGAGGGCTTGCCGGCGGTGGTGACTATTTGTCTGGCCTTGTCTGTGACCAAGATGGTAAAGGCCAACACCATTATCAGAAAGCTTCCTTCGGTAGAGACCTTGGGGGCAGTTAATGTGGTGTGCTCGGACAAAACAGGTACGCTCACCATGAATCGCATGACGGTGGAACAGTGCATCGGAGACGGCGATGATTTGTTTTGGGGCATGCTTTTGTGCAATGACAGTGAGTTAAAGGGGCGACTGGGAGATCCCACAGAGCTGGCCCTTTTGGAATACGGAGAAAGAATGGGTTATGACAAGGCACAGGTAGACCGGCAGATGCCTAGGTTGGATGAGTATTCTTTTGACTCTGACCGTAAAATGATGACCACTTTTCATAGGAAGGAAAGCGGTAAGACTGTGAGCTATACCAAGGGTGCACCGGACGTGATATTGCAAAGATGCAACCGTGTGATGAAGAATGGTGCAGTCCATAGCATGACGGCTTCCTATCGGCAGGAGATTCAAAAGGAGATGGGGCGGATGGCTGCAGATGCCTTGCGCACTTTGGCAGTGGCCATGTATCCGGGTGGAAGTCAGCCCATGGAAGAGGATCTGATTTTTCTTGGACTGGTGGGTATGCGTGATCCGGTGCGCCCGGAGGCTGTGGAGGCCGTGGAAATCTTTCGTCAGGCAGGTGTAAAGACGGTGATGATTACCGGAGACCATGTGGAAACAGCCTACGCCATTGCGGGGCAGCTTGGTATTGCCACCAAGCAGGAGCAGTGCATGACCGGGACACAGTTAAAACAGCTGGATGAAGCGGGACTTGCCAGAGAGCTTAAGGAGCGGGATGTGACGGTTTTTGCCAGGGTTTCCCCGGCTCAGAAGGTGGAAATTGTAAGAGGCTTCAAAACAAGAGGCGATATTGTGGCTATGACCGGAGATGGTGTAAATGACGCGCCGGCTTTAAAAATTGCAGATATCGGAATTGCCATGGGACAAAATGGAACGGATGTGGCCAAGCAGGCTTCGGACATGATTCTTACAGATGATAATTTTGCAACCATAGAGAAGGCAATCGAGGAGGGGAGAGGCGTATATGAAAATATCAGAAAATCCGTTATTTTCCTGCTGTCTTCCAATATGGGAGAGATTCTGACCATGTTTACGGCAGTGCTCTTGGGGCTGGCATCTCCTTTAAAGTCCAGTCATATTTTGTGGGTAAATCTGATTACGGATTCCTTGCCGGCATTGGCTTTGGGAATGGACAAAAACAATGGAGACAGTCTGATGAAGCAACATCCCAGAAAGGCAAATGAAAGTTTGTTTGCAGGCGGTGGGTTAATGTGTACCCTTTTTTATGGTCTGTTGATTGCAGCGGTCAGTC
>JAZQFO010000154.1:0-5951 GCA_045539535.1 Acetatifactor sp. | reverse complement strand
GGTGCTGCCACCATTCATGTGCTACGTCCCTTCCCCGGGAAAGAACTATCTGACTTGATTGGTCAATGCAAAAATATTATGATTGCAGACCGTCAGGACAGCTATGGCGGCGCAGGAGGAAATCTGTCGCTGGAGGCGCGGGCAACGCTGCAGCGATACGGCAGTAGGGCTCGTGTGAAAAGTCTGGTTTACGGATTAGGCGGCAAAGATTTTTACAAAGAAGATGTGCAGGAAATGCTCAAGCTGTTAGAAGAGGACACAGAGCCGGATTTTGCCTATTACGGAGTGGAACCCGGCGCGGACGGAGTGGAAGAAGGACCTTTATTTGCCCCGGTTACGGCAGAGCGTACTGCTATTGGGGCCACCAAAGCAGAAGCCTTAGAGGATAAGCCCGGGGAGGTAAAGGTTACAGGGTGCAATTTAAATGCAGTGACTGCTATGCCCGGCCGAATTGCTCCGGGACATGGCGCCTGCCCCGGATGCGGAATCCCTGTGAATTTGAATCTGCTTCTTCGAGGAATTGAAGACCCGGTGGTATTTTTGTTCCAGACCGGCTGTGGCATGATTGTGACCACCGCATATCCCAAGACCAGCTTCAAGGTGCCCTATCTGCACAATCTGTTCCAAAACGGTGCGGCTACTTTGAGTGGTGTGGCAGAAATCTGTTATCGCAAGCAAAAGAAAGGGGAAATTCCTCCCGGAGACATTATTTTTGTCATGGTTAGCGGAGACGGCGGCATGGATATCGGCATGGGTTCTGCCATAGGTACCGCGCTGCGTGGCCACAGACTGCTGATTTTTGAGTATGATAACGGAGGCTATATGAACACCGGTTATCAGCTGTCCTATTCCACGCCCTTAGGAGCCAGAAGCTCCACCTCCCATGTGGGCAAGGAACAGTACGGCAAAAGCTTTTTCCACAAGGATATGCCCGGTATTATGGCTGCTACGGGAATTCCCTATGTGGCTACTGTTGCAGAGTCCAATCCGGTGGATTTCATGAAAAAGGCGGCCAAGGCGGCCTATTACGCCAAGACCACAGGAACTGCCTATGTGAAAGCAATTTCTGCATGTCCTTTGAATTGGAACGACAAGCCCGCCACAGAGCGCAAGGTAATTGAGGCGGCGGTAAACTGCTGCTATTTTCCTTTGTACGAAGTGGAAAAGGGCGTTACAAGGCTTTCCTATGACCCGGAGAAAACAGGTAAGAAGATACCGGTGTCCGATTGGCTGGGCATGATGGGCAGAACCAAGCATCTGATGAAGGAAGAGTATGGGGATGTAATAGAACGGATACAAACAGAGATTGATGCAAGATATGATGCATTAAAGAGACGGGCAGAGAAATCATAGGAAGCCTAATCAGAAAAGGCCCACCGACTGTACAGTCGGCGGGCCTTGATTCATGCGTTTATTTCTTGGTGGTCTTCTTGGTAGCCTTCTTGGCATTCTGCTTGTTGCAAAGCTCCTTAGGAGAATACAGATGTCTGGGAATACCATCCACCATAACGGGAGAAACATCGCCCTGAATCAGAGGTCTTACATAAGTGATGAAATCTTCGGTAACGTAAGTACCGTCCTCGTTGATCCACTCGCGGGGAACGCACTTCTCGTCGTTGGCAATCTTGTGAACGTCCTTTACAGCAGTGGTACACTGGTAAGGATCGTCGGAAATTCTCTGCAGCACAACCATCTTGCCGGAATCGCCTTCGTCAGCAGCCTTCACTGCAGCACCACCTACCTGGTAAGCCTCCAAAATATCTACACGGGAAGCTAAGTGAGAGCCCGCTCTCTGCAAGGTGCTGAACTCGATGGATCTGGTCTTGCAGCCAAGCTCGCTTGCAATGTAGCTTGACAGATAAGCAGCGGTACCGGAAAGCTGCTTGTGGCCAAAGGAATCCACAAATCCGATGTCATGGCCCAGCTCACATACATACTTGCCGTCGGGAGTACGGATACCCTCGGAAAGTGCAACTACGATGGAAGTCTTCTCCTGAAGAAGCTTCTCTACGTTGTCACGGAATGCCTTGATGTCGAAGGGCAACTCAGGCAGATAAATCAAATCGGGGCCGTCACAGTCCTCACTCTGGGACAGGGCAGCAGCACCGGTCAGCCAGCCTGCGTTTCTACCCATAATCTCTACGATGGTTACAAGTCCCTTAGGATAATCCAGACAGAAGCCGTCACGGATTACTTCCTTGATGGAAGTACCGATGTACTTAGCTGCACTGCCGTAGCCGGGAGTATGGTCGGTAAGAGCCAGATCATTATCAATGGTCTTAGGACAGCCTACAAAACGGGTGGTGTGGCCGGTAAGAATTGCGTAATCGGACAGCTTCTTGATGGTGTCCATGGAATCATTACCACCGATGTAAATGAATGCTTCAATATCCAGCTTGTCCAAGATTGCAAAGATCTTCTCATAAACCTCTTTGTTCTCATGGATACCGGGCAGCTTATAACGGCAGGAACCTAAGAAAGCTGCGGGAGTTCTCTTAAGAAGCTCCACGTCCAAATCAGTTCTGATATGCTCGGACAAATCTATATAAGTCTCATCCAACAATCCCTGAATGCCGTGCAGCATGCCGTAAACTTTATTGGCTCCACGGTCGATAGCGGTACGGTACACACCTGCAAGACTGGAATTAATTGCTGCGGTGGGACCGCCGGACTGACCTACAATAACATTTCTCTTCATAGTACTACCTCCTTGGTTACAACTCTTTCTCCTATTGTATTACAAATTCTGCCGAAATGCCACATATTTTTGCAAATTTTGTTAAAAATTTATCTTTTGTGTTTATCTTTTGGCGGAAATTAGAGTTATGAGGTGTATTTAATGGACGGGATGAATGCTAATTTCTATATAGAAACCATAAATCTGTTATATCTTACGAAGGAGGCTGCCTATGAGTGATCAAAGCAATTTGTGTTACATAATCGACTACCAGAGGAACTATTATCGTCTGGATAATGACAACCAACTGGTTGTGGCGGAAAACAAGGAACAAGCTGCTGAGTTCCGTCCGGAAGAAGCCAATGAGAAGATTCGGGCAGGTCGGAAGGCACAGTTTTATTCCACAGTTCCGGTGGATGAAACATTAGCGCTATCCTACGATCCGGGAGAGTTGGACTGGGTGGCTTATTTGCAGCAGTTTTGCGGATTGGTAAATGAATTGGATAAGTATCAGATAACACTTAACGGTGCGCTGTCTGATGTGGATATGAAGATTTGTGATATCTTGCACTATGTGGAGTTGTATGAGACGCAGGGGCGTGATGAGGAGCTGGTATCGCTTTTGCAGGAGTGTCGGAAGCAGCGCAGAATCATTAAAAATTCCATGTTTTGTGCGGATGTCTTTCAAAAGGAAGTGGGGACCAAAGAAAACTTGTCCAAGGCTAGAGAAGCTTTGAAACAAATCTGTAAACTGGATACCCGTAAATATGCTCCCAGAAAATTAGAAGACCTATTTGAGGGAGCAGTGGAGCTTTCAAAGGAAGTACAGTGTGGAATTCGGGACGACACACAAATGGAAGTACAAAACGAGATCATTGCAGAGGAGGAAGTGACTATGGAGAATGCGGGGATGGAATATGTAAAGAGAGAGACTGTATTGGACGGACAGGAAAATGATTGGAGAGCCTTTGCCAGGAAGCAGGTGGAATTCTACGGCAATATTAACCAATACATTACGAATCAGTACATCCGTATGGACGAGCTGGATGCGTTAATTGAAAAACTTTTGGAAGAGACAGAAGATGCCAATTACAATGTGACACAGGGGTATCGTGTGTTTAAGATGCTGAAGGAGTTCCGAAAGGAACGTAGGGCCATTAAGACAGAGCTTGCGTACTTAGAGCCTATGGTATCATGCTTTGATTGTGAGGCAATGGAAGAGGCTTTTCGGTACAGCCTGGACGTGATGGAGGATGTGCTGGGAAAAGAAACAGAACCGCTGCAGATTAAACCGGTGGTATAATGACAAATTCATCTATATACGGTAAAATAGTATATAGAGCAGTAGAAGAATAATGAGGGTAAAAATATGGCGAGAGAAGATAACATAGAAATATTTAAAGATACCGAAAAACAATGTCAGACCAATCCTGGATTGAAGTCGGCTTTGCTTCACTCTATCAACAATCAGAAGCTGATTTTGGAGGGAGAGGCGCTTCCGGAGGAAGTATTGAAGACACAGAAGAATAAATATGCGAAGCCTGCGCAGGTGCTTGTCACAGCAAAACGTAGCTTTGAGGCGGCGTCTGCTTATAAAGGACGAAAGGTGTGTGTTCATAACTTTGCATCAGCATCTAATCCCGGCGGCGGTGTTACCAGGGGCGCTAACGCCCAAGAGGAGTGTCTGTGCAGATGCTCCGGGCTCTACTTTGCCCTGAATACACCGGAAATGTGGGATGAGTTTTATATGCCTCACAGAAATGCTCACGATCCCATCCATAATGATGACATCATTTACACACCGGATGTGACTGTATTTAAAACTGATACGGCGGCTCCTAAGCTTATGCCGGAAAGTGATTGGTATGATGTGAATGTGATTACCTGCGCGGCACCGAATCTGCGTGGTGTACCCGGTAATATCTACAATCCCGGTGACGGTATTAGCTCCGTGAAAGTATCAGATGAACAGTTGCAGGCTATCCATGAGAAGCGTTTAAGAAGAATCTTGGATGTGGCACTTATGGAGGGTAATGAAGTGGTAATTTTGGGAGCCTTTGGATGCGGTGCATTTATGAACAATCCGGAGGTGGTAGCAAGAGCGGCCAAGAATGTGATTGAGGAGTACAGGCATGGGTTTAAAATCATAGAATTTGCAGTGTACTGCAGTCCCAGAGACGATACCAATTACAAGGTTTTTGGACGAGTTATGAAGGAGTAAAACATGATTTACATTACCGGCGACTGTCATCGGAATTTTGAGCGGTTTAACCCCAGTATCTTCCCGGAGCAACAGGAGATGACCAAGGATGACTACGTGATTGTCTGCGGGGATTTTGGTGGTGTATGGAGCATGGATGCCGACAATAGAGAAGAAACCATGCTGCTTGATTGGTTGGATTGCAGACCCTTTACCACCCTGTTTGTGGATGGCAACCATGAAAATTTTGACCGCCTCTACAGCTATCCTGTGGAGGAATGGCATGGTGGCAAGGTTCACAAAATCAATCCATCGGTTATTCATTTGATGCGCGGTCAGGTATTTGAGCTTCAGGGGAAGTCAATTTTTACCTTCGGCGGAGCCCAAAGCCATGATATCAGCGGCGGTATCTTAGAGCCGGATGATCCGGACTTTAAACGCAAGAAAAAAGAGCTGGATCAGGGCTGGCGTCCCTATCGCATCAACCATGTAAGCTGGTGGAAGCAGGAGTTGCCCGACATAGAAGAAATGGAGGAAGGCCGTCGCAATCTGGCGGCCCACGGAGACACAGTAGACTTTATTGTGTCTCATTGTTGTGCTTCCGGCACCCAAGCGCTGCTTGGGCAGGGACTGTTTAAGCCGGATATTCTTACAGATTACCTGGAGGAAATCAAGCAGCAGACCAATTTTAAAAAGTGGTTTTTCGGGCATTACCATATGAACCGGAACGTGAATGCAGAAGAATTGGTATTGTACGAACAGATTATCCGAATCGTGTAGCTGTCAGGGTACTCCTGAATTGACAGTTTATTCACAATGTCATAAAATATAATGTATAATGACGCGGCGGGAGGAAGAATGCATGGCGTGGTATGATGAGGCAGTATTTTACCATATTTATCCCTTGGGGCTGACAGGTGCACCCAAACAAAATCCTTACGGAGAACCGGTTCCAGAACCGGAAGCAAATCCTTAAGCACCTGAAGTGAAGTCTCCGCATTGGTCTTCATCTTCTTGTGGGTGTACATCTCCACGTCATACTCAGGCATCTCCTCAAAGAAATCCACATGAGAT
>JAZQFO010000153.1:0-10923 GCA_045539535.1 Acetatifactor sp. | reverse complement strand
TACCAGTTGTCTTCCTAAGACCGCTTGGCCTCCGACTTCATTAATCAAAGCAATTTTCATTTTGATACCTCTTGAAATATATTTGGGGAAGAATGCCCCCGGCATTCTTCTAAACGAGACTTAGATTTTGTTAGGCAGCGTCCTTAGCTGCCTTATAAAATCTTCTCGTTTTGTCCTTTTACTGGGGCTGCTTGCCGATGTAAGCAAGGATACCGCCGTCAACGTAAAGGATGTGACCGTTTACTGCGTTAGAAGCTTCGGATGCAAGGAATACTGCAGGGCCGGTAAGCTCTTCAGGCTTCAACCATCTGTCAGCAGGGGTCTTAGCGCAGATGAACTGGTCGAAAGGATGTCTGCTGCCGTCAGCCTGTCTCTCACGAAGAGGTGCAGTCTGAGGAGTCTCGATGTAACCGGGGCCAAGGCCGTTACACTGAATGTTGTACTGTCCGTACTCGGAACAGATATTCTTGGTGAGCATCTTCAAGCCACCCTTTGCTGCTGCGTATGCGGATACGGTCTCACGACCAAGCTCGGACATCATGGAGCAGATGTTGATAATCTTACCTGCGCCCTTCTTCATCATGGAAGGAATAACAGCCTTAGCCATGATGAAAGGACCATTCAGGTCGATATCAATAACCTGTCTGAACTGGTCAGCGGTCATCTCATGCATGGGAATTCTCTTGATGATACCTGCATTGTTAACAAGAATATCGATAACACCAACTTCCTCGTTAATCTTAGCGATCATTGCATTTACCTGCTCCTCGTTGGTTACGTCACAAACATAACCGTGAGCCTTAATGCCCTTCTCCTCGTATGCTGCAAGACCCTTGTCTACCAGCTCCTGGTTGATGTCGTTGAAACAGATGGTTGCACCAGCCTCTGCGTATGCAGATGCGATTGCAAAACCGATACCATAGGAAGCACCGGTAACCAGTGCAATTTTGCCTTCAAGGCTGAAATTAGTAAAGCTGCTCATTTTCTTTCTCCTTTTCTTTTAAAAAATTTAATTACATTAAATCTTTCATGGCAACGCCGTCCATGTCATCGAAATCCTGATTCTCTCCAACCATACCCCAGATAAAGGTGTATGCTCTGGAACCGCATCCGGAATGGATGGACCAGCTGGGAGAGATTACTGCCTCCTCATTTCTCATAACAATGTGACGGGTTTCCTGAGGCTCACCCATGTAGTGCATTACAAAAGCGTCCTCGGGCATCTCAAAGTACAAATAAACCTCCATACGTCTGTCATGTGTATGACAGGGCATGGTGTTCCATACACTGCCGGGCTCAAGCTTAGTCATACCCATAACGAGCTGACAGCTCTCTACCTGACCGGGAAGAATGTACTTGCAGATGACTCTGTGGTTGGCATCCTCTAAGGAACCAAGCTCCACTTTATTCTCATCCTTCACAATAACCACACCCTCTTCAGGGGTTCCCTCGGGCTTAATCAGCACGGTAGGGTAGGTCTTATGTGCAGGAGCAGAATTCAAATAAAATTTAGCGGGATTTGCTGCGTCATCGCTGGCAAAAACAATGTCCTTGGAACCCATTCCGATATACATGCCCTGCTTAAAGCCTACATTGTATACCTTGCCGTCGATGGTAATGGTTCCGGGACCACCGATATTAATAACACCCAACTCTCTTCTCTGACAGAAGTACTCAGCTCTAAGCTCGTCTCCTGCAGTAAGTGCGATGGGAGATACAGGCACTGCCGCACCTGTGATGATTCTGTCGATGTGGCTGTATACCAGCTTAATCTCGCCGGGCACGAAAAGGTTCTGAATCAGAAACTCTTCTCTCAGACGGTCTGTGGTATAGTGCTTCACATCTTTGGGGGATACTGCTGTTCTAAGTTCCACCTTGCGCCTCACTTTCCTCGGCTGTCAGTGCACTTTTTGTCTAATTTAGAGCGCACTACGCCAACTGTAATTTTTCAGACTGCTTTAAGTATAACATAAAACCTTGCGCAATTCCACACCTAAACTTAATTTTCCATAATTTTTTCCTAAAAATTGGAAAACCAACGCAAAAAATACCCCAAAGGGCGGAGCGTAATCCAACCTTTGGGGCACTTAAACACTACATAAATTTTGCTTTTTCGTACTGATAAAAGAATTTTTTCAGATTAACCAGCATATTCAAAAGAATTTCCGCCTGATCATCCTCCACATCCTTCAGCGCAGCCTCTACCATACACATATGGAACTTGCGATGCTTTTCGTAAGCTACCAGACCTTTCTCGGTAAGTCGGATATTTACTACTCTGCGATCCTCCTCACCACGGCTTCTCTCCACGTATCCCTTCTGCACCAGTCTGTTCATTGAGGTGGTAAGCGAACCTACGGTAATGCGCAATTTGGCTGCAATTGCAGACATATTACCACCTTCAAGTCCTACTGCATCCAACACATGCAGCTCCGTATTGGAAACATCCTCATGCCGTCTGTCGATAATCGCCCGCTCTTCCAATGTCATAATGTCATTGAACAGATGTACCAACAGTTCATTGATCTCTTCATGTGCTTTTTTCATTCTCTTCACCACCCTTAAAATTTACGAAATCTCCGATAACGTTTCTCTAAAAGTTCATCTTCATCATAATCGGCATGGGCCTCCAAAAACTCCCCAATTCCGGCTCTGATGCTGTTTACAACACCGTACATATTCTCCTCAGAAAGATTTTCCCCCACAGGAAGGGCCGTCTCCTCACAAACAACACGCTCCACAATACCTGCCTTGTACAAATCCTGAGCAGTCATGCGCATCAGTGCTGCCGCTTCCTTGGCCTTAGAACCATCCTTCCACAGAATAGACGCAAAGCCCTCCGGTGACAAAATAGAATACACCGCATGCTCCATCATCCACACCTCGTCTGCCACAGCAAAGGCAAGTGCTCCGCCGCTGCCACCCTCTCCGATTACAATAGAGAGTATGGGCACCTTCACACCAAACAAATCACAGATATTACGGGCAATAGCCTCTCCCTGACCTTGCTCCTCTGCTTCCATACCGCAGAAGGCTCCCGGTGTGTCCACCAGGAAAATCACAGGACGACCAAATTTCTCTGCCTGCTCTATAAGACGCATGGACTTACGATAACCGTCAGGAGATACCATACCGAAATTGCGTGCGATGCAGTCCTTAGTGCCCTCGCCCTTCTCCTGGGCAATTACCGTTACAGGCACTCCCTCGAAGGTGGCGATTCCACCGATTACCGCAGGGTCATCACGCAGATATCTGTCGCCGTGAAGTTCCATAAAATCAGGGAACAGTCTCTCGATATAGTGATGTGCCACAGGACGCTTCTTGTCACGGGCACGTTCTACATGCTCCCATGCAGTCATGAATTTAAAATCATCCTCAGACTTTACCATACCACCCTTTCGGCCGGTTTTCAAGGTTACATCTGCAAGAATTTTCTTAATATCTGATTTATCCTTGCTGTGGAATGCCAACAATCTGGACAAAGTATCACGCATTTCTTTTCTGGGCACGATTGCATCTAAGAAACCGTGCTCTAACAAAAACTCCGCTCTCTGGAAGCCCTTGGGAAGTTTCTGACGAATAGTCTGCTCTATTACTCTGGGACCGGCAAACCCAATCAACGCGCCGGGCTCTGCCAAAATAATGTCTCCCAGCATGGCAAAGCTTGCAGTTACACCACCGGTAGTAGGATCTGTCAACACACTGATATAAAGCTGTCCGGCCTGGCTATGTCTTTTTAATGCCGCAGAGGTCTTGGCCATCTGCATCAAAGACACAATCCCCTCCTGCATTCTGGCACCGCCGGAGCAGGCAAACAGCACCACAGGAAGCTCCTCCCTGGTAGCCCTCTCCACCGCACGAGCAATCTTTTCACCTACAATCTCACCCATGCTGGCCATCATAAAGCGGCCGTCCATCACACCAAGCACCACAGGATGTCCGTCAATGGTAGCCTTACCTGTTACAATAGCCTCTTTCAAGCCTGTTTTCTCCTGCAGGTCAAGAACCTTCTCAGCATATCCCTTGTAGTGAAGGGGATTGGAGCATTCCAATTCCTCATCCCACTCTTCAAAGCTGCCCGCATCTGCAATCTGAGCCAGACGCTTATGGGAAGGCAGACGGAAATAATTGTCACAGTGGGGACATATATAAGAATTAGCCTTTACCTCATCCACAAACACTGCAGACTTACATGCATTACATCTGCGCATTAATCCCTTGGGCACTTCGGGTGTTGCTTCCTTTTTCTCGGATATGGGAATATATTTAACTGTCTTTTTAAATAAATGATTACTCTTCAATCTTCACTCCACCAATTTCGTGGTCCTTCAAAAAGTCCACATTGATATTACCATTCTGATAATCAGGGTCACTTAAAATCTCAAACTGATAATCCACATTGGTATCAATACCGCCGATAATTACCTCACCCATGGCGCTGAGCATCTTGGCAATGGCCCCGGGTCTGTCCTGGGCATGCACAATCAGCTTGGCAAGCATGGAATCATAGTAGGGCGGGATCTCATAACCGCTGTAGATACCGGTATCCACACGAATTCCCTGACCACCGGGAAGATGCAATGTTGAAATACGTCCCGGAGAGGGTCTGAAATTCTTATAAGGGTTTTCTGCATTGATGCGACATTCAATGGCATGGCCCTGAATTTTTACATCCTCCTGACGAAGCTTTAGGGCTTGGCCGGAAGCAATTTTAATCTGTTCTTTGATCAGGTCAATTCCGGTTACCCATTCTGTCACCGGATGCTCCACCTGAATACGGGTGTTCATCTCCATAAAATAGAAACGTCCGTCCGCTTCCAATAAAAACTCAATAGTGCCGGCGCTGACATAGTTTGCAGCCTTGGCTGCACGCACAGCCACCTCACCCATTTTCTTTCTAAGCTCCTCTGAAACACCTGCTGAGGGGGATTCCTCAATCAGCTTCTGATGCTTTCTCTGGACCGAGCAGTCACGCTCGCCCAAATGGATTACATTTCCTTCATTATCTGCCAGAATTTGAACCTCAATATGTCTGGGATGCTCCACAAAATGCTCCAGATACATATTGCCGTCGCCAAAAGCAGACATAGCCTCCTTCTGGGCTGTAAGAAATGCTTTTTCAAACTCTTCGGGCGAAAATGCAGTACGCATTCCCTTGCCGCCACCGCCCAACACAGCTTTTACAATAACAGGGTAACCAACCTCTTCCGCCAGCTTAAGTCCATCCTCCACATCGATAACGGGACGGTCTGTTCCGGGAATAATGGGAATCCCTGCTGCAATCATGGTATTTCTTGCCACCTGCTTGTTACCCATATTGGCAATCACCTCTGAGGAAGGTCCCACAAAGGTTATATTACAACGCTCACACAATTCTGCGAAACGCGCATTTTCTGAAAGAAAGCCATAGCCGGGATGAATGGCATCCGCTCCTGTTATCATGGCTGCACTGATCAGTCTCTCCATATTCAGGTAGCTCTCATTGGAAGGGCCTGGGCCGATACATACCGCCTCATCAGCAAGCTCTGAGTGAAGGCTTCCCGCATCCGCCTCAGAATATACCGCTACCGTCTCAATTCCAAGCTCTCTGCACGCTCTGATAATTCTTACGGCAATCTCGCCGCGATTGGCAATCAATAACTTCTGAATCATGCCTGTCTCCAATCTAGCTTAAACTACATACCTACTGCGAAGGTAAGCTCTGCCTTTACCACAAGATTATCTCCCACATAGGCCTTTGCCTCACCGATACCAATGGGGCCTTTTTTGCGGATAATTCTGGTCTCAAGACGCAGCTTGTCGCCGGGCACAACCTTGCCCTTAAAACGGCAATTGTCGATACCTCCGAAATATGCTACCTTACCCTGATTTTCAGGCAGAGAAAGAATTGCAACTGCACCTGCCTGGGCAAGCGCCTCCACAATCAGAACGCCGGGCATTACCGGCTCCTGGGGAAAATGTCCTGCAAAAAAATCCTCTCTGAAGGTTACACACTTGTAGCCGATGGCATACTCACCGGGCTCATAATCCTCAATGCCATCCAGCAACAGAAAAGGATGTCTGTGAGGGATAATTTCTTCAATCTGCTTTACTGTCAATGAATTCATGTTATTCTCCTTTAGCCGATGCAAAAAAGTGGCTGACCGTACTCAACAGGCTCACCGTTCTGCACCAAAACCTCAGTAACCACACCATCGTAGTCACATTCAATCTCGTTCATCAGTTTCATTGCCTCAACAATGGCAAGGGTCTGTCCCTTTTTCACGGTGTCACCCACGCGCACAAAGGGCTGCGCATCCTCGGATGGAGCCACATAGAAGGTTCCAACCAAGGGTGATTTGACGATCTTGCCGCTAAGCTGTGCCTCCTGGGCAGGTGCTGCGGTAAGAACCGCCATATCACCTGTCTGGATAGGATTCTCCGTTGCTACAGCAGCAACAGGTGCCACTGCCATGGGCGCTGCCGCCACATTTACAACAGGTGCCTGCTTGCCCTTCATGGCAATCTTAACACCCTCTGCCTCATAGGTAAAGGAGCTCAGTCCTGTTGCGGACACCGTATTAATCAACTCTAAAATCTGTTCAAATTCCATCATCTTACTCCGTTTTAACTATTAATCCTCGTACTTCTTAACCACCAAAGTTGCATTGTGGCCACCGAAGCCAAGAGAGTTGCTCATTGCATAGGTAATCTCCTGCTCAGCGGGAGCGCCAACCATATAGTTCAAATCAAGCTCCTCATCCACATTCTCAGTACCGATGGTCTGATGGATGAAGCCGTCCTGAATACTCTTTACGCACACGATGAACTCAACACCGCCTGCAGCACCCAGAAGGTGGCCGATCATGGACTTGGTAGAATTAATCTTTACATTGTATGCCTCATCACCGAAGGCAAGCTTGATTGCTCTGGTCTCAAACAAGTCATTGTGATGGGTAGAAGTACCGTGTGCATTGATGTAATCCACATCTGCAGGAGTGATTCCTGCATCCTTCATAGCATCAGTCATTGCTCTTGCAGCGCCGCTTCCGTCCTCAGCAGGGGAAGTGATATGATATGCGTCAGCAGTTGCACCGTAACCTACAACCTCAGCCAGAATCTTAGCGCCTCTTGCCTTGGCATGCTCAAGCTCCTCCAGTACAACAATACCGGAGCCCTCACCCATGATAAAGCCGCCTCTGTCCTTATCAAAAGGAATGGACGCCTTTGTAGGATCTTCAGTGGTATTCAATGCAGTCAAAGCCTGGAAGCCTGCCACACCGATGGGACATACAGATGCCTCAGTACCGCCTGCAAAAATAATATCTGCATCATCATAAGCAATCGCTCTGAATGCATCACCGATACAATGAGTACCGGTTGCACATGCAGTTACAACATTGGTACATTTACCCTTTGCACCAAGTGCAATGGAAACGTTTCCTGCTGCCATATTTGCAATCATCTTGGGAACAAGCAGAGGATCTACTCTGGAAGGTCCCTTTTCGTTAAGCTTTAATACAGAAGCCTCAGTAACCTGCAGGCTACCGATACCGGAACCAACGATAACACCCACACGAAAAGGATCCTCCTTCTCCATGTCAATACCTGCATTCTCCTTTGCCTCCATTGCAGCAACTACTGCATACTGGGAGAAAAGCTCCAGTCTTCTTGCAGCTCTCACATCCAGATACTTACCGGGATCAAAATCCTTTACCTCTGCAGCCAGAGTTGCCTTGTAATCCGTTGTATCAAAACGGGTAATCTTGTCAATACCCAGCTTACCTTCCTTTACACTGTTCCAGAAGGATTCCACATCATTACCCACGGGGGTCACTGCACCCATACCGGTTACAACTACACGTCTTTTCATAAATTTAGTCTCCTTTACTTACATGCTCATGCCACCGTCTACGCTAAGCACCTGTCCGGTGATATAGGAAGCGCGGTCAGATGCCAGAAATGCCACTGCATCTGCTACATTTTCAGTTGCTCCAAAATGTCCCATGGGAATGGTAGCGATAGATGCCTCGCGCACCTTCTCGGAAAGCACTGCTGTCATATCTGTTTCAATGAAGCCCGGTGCCACTGCATTTACAGTGACGCCACGAGAGCCCAGCTCCTTTGCCGCACTCTTGGTCAAACCGATTACACCTGCCTTGGAGGCTGCATAATTGGCCTGGCCTGCATTGCCGTGAATACCTACCACAGAAGTAATATTTACAATTCTGCCGCCACGCTGCTTAATCATCTGCCTTGCAGCATGTCTGATGCAGTTAAAGGTTCCTCCCAGATTGACATCAACTACTTTACTGAAATCCTCCTCGGACATGGCCATCAAAAGACCATCCTTAGTGATACCTGCATTATTTACCAGAATATCCACATGTCCGTATGCGCCAATCACCGCTTTAAAGAACTCCTCGCAGGCTGCAAAATCACTTACATTGCAGCAATAAGTAACTGCGTTTCCACCCTCTGCCAGAATCTCAGCCTTTGCCTCTTCTGCTGCATCCTTTGAACCATTGTAATTCAGTACCACAAATACGCCATCCTGCGCCAATCTCTTGGCAATCGCACGTCCAATACCTCTGGAAGCGCCGGTCACGATTGCTACCTTACCAGATACCTCCATCTTCTCTAATGCCTCCATGGACACCTCCTAAATTCTACCATATAATTTTTATAACAAATTCTCCAAAACCGCTTCCATGTCCGCCACTGTCTCGATATTGCAAACAGTTACGTCGCGGTTGATTTTTCTCATAAATCCTGCCAAGGTCTTGCCGGGTCCGATTTCCACAAAGGTATCCACACCCTCTGCAATCATCTTCTCCACACTTTGCTGCCATCTTACGGATGCGCAGATCTGCTTTGCCAAAAGTCCCTTAATCTCAGACGCATCTGTTACCACATCTGCAGTCACATTGGTCACATAGGGAATCTCAAGCTTGGAAAGCTCTACATTAGCAAGCTCCTCTGCCAGCTTCTCGCCGGCCTTGGTTAACATTGCTGAATGGAAGGGACCGCTTACGGTAAGCTCCACAATACGCTTTGCTCCGGCCTCCTTCAACTTCTCCATGGCAGTTACAAGTGCTGCCTTCACGCCGGTAATTACAATCTGACCGGGACAGTTATAATTGGCAATACTTACACCATCTATAGGCTCTAAAACAGCCTCAATGTCGCAAGCCTCCATGCCCAGAACTGCAGCCATGCCGCCTTCTCCTGCAGGAACAGCCTGCTCCATCAGAATTCCTCTCTTACGTACGGTTACAATTGCATCCTTAAGGCTCATTGCACCTGCTGTTGCAATTGCACAGTACTCACCCAGGCTTAAGCCTGCGGTCATAGCGGGACGAAGTCCCTTCTCCTCAAGCACACGTACCATAGCCATGGAAGTGGTTACCATGGCTGCCTGTGTGTACTGAGTGAGATTCAAATCATCATTCTCCTCAAAACAAAGAGCCTTCACATCAATATCAAGCCACTCATTGGCATTGTCAAAAACCTCCCGGGCAGCATCATACTGCTCGTAAAAATCCTTACCCATACCAACCTTCTGTGCGCCCTGTCCGGGAAAAATAAAAGCTATCTTACTCATAAATATTGGTTCCTTTCATCAGTGCATCCGTCTCGCTTACCAGTTTCTCAATAATTTTCTTACAAGGAAGAATATCCTTAATCATACCTGCAATCTGACCTGCCATCAGGCTTCCGTTATCCACATCACCCTCTACAACAGCCTTGCGCAGTGCTCCTACAGTCATCAGTTCCAGTTCCTCAAGACCGGCACCCTGAGACTCCAGCTTCAAATATTCTCTAACCATGTTGTTACGGATTACTCTGATGGGGTGTCCGGTGCTTCTACCGGTTACCTTTACATCAATATCCTTTGCATTCAATACACAATTCTTGTAATTCTCATGTACCACTGCTTCCTTGGATGCAAGGAAACGGGTACCCAGCTGACAGCCCTGTGCACCCAGCATAAATGCTGCTGCCATACCACGGCCATCTGCAATACCGCCTGCTGCAATAACAGGCACATTTACTGCATCTACAACCTGAGGCACCAGTGCCATGGTGGTAATCTCACCAATATGTCCGCCAGCCTCAGTACCTTCTGCCACAACAGCATCAATACCGCAACGCTCCAGACGCTTTGCCAGTGCCACAGAAGCGACAACAGGAATCACCTTGATACCGGCCTCTTTCCACATAACCATATACTTTTCGGGATTGCCAGCGCCGGTAGTAACCACAGGAACCTTCTCCTCAGCCACAACCTTTGCCACATCATCTGCATAAGGGCTCATCAGCATAATGTTTACGCCAAAAGGCTTATCAGTCAGCTCTCTCAGTGCACGAATCTGGTCGCGCACCCACTCAGCAGGTGCATTTGCCGCACCAATCAGGCCTAAGCCTCCTGCCTCGCTCACAGCCGCTGCCAGATGGTGCTCAGCCACCCATGCCATGCCTCCCTGTATAATGGGGTACTCAATTCCAAGTAATCTGGTGATTTCTGTTTTCATTCTTCTTTCCTCTCTTATTCGAGTTTTACATCTTATAACGAGTTTACGTTTGCAATTATGCGTTCAGATACTTCTCTACATCGCCAAGAGTCTTGATGTTCTCAAGCTCCTCGGAAGGAATCTCAACACCGGTCTCCTCCTCAAGAGCCATAACCAGCTCGAAAAGATCCAGGGAGTCTGCACCCAAATCATCCTTAAAGGAAGTCTCAGCGGTAAGGCCGTCCTTGTCTACACCCAGGGATTTTGCTACGATTTCTTTGATCTGATCCATCATTGTTTTGTTCTCCTTTTTGTTTGCTTTACTTGTTGTTTTTGTTGTTAAATTTATAATACCTAGACCATTTTGGCCGTATTACCATGTCATAAGGCTTGCGCCATAGGAAAGGCCGCCGCCGAAGCCTGCCAGCAC
>JAZQFO010000152.1:0-13580 GCA_045539535.1 Acetatifactor sp. | reverse complement strand
ATTCTTATGGGACGTTTAACCAGAGATCCTGAGGTAAGATATTCTCAGGGTGCAAACCAGACCGCAGTAGCAAGATTTTCTATCGCTGTAGATAGAAGATTTAAGCGTGAAGGCGAGCCTGACGCAGATTTCTTCAACTGTACTGCATTCGGCAGACAGGCTGAGTTTATCGAGCGTTACTTGCATAAGGGTACCAAGATTGTATTGGTTGGCCGAATTCAGAATGACAACTACACCAACAAGGACGGACAGATGGTTTACAGTGTTCGTGTAATGGTTGATGAGATTGAGTTCGCTGAGAGCAAGAATGCTCAGAGCGAAGGCGGTTATAACAACGGCGGCTTTAACAATGGTGGTTTTGGCGGCAATAATGGTGGATTTGGTGGCGCACCTGCAGCTTCCGGCGCAGGCGACGGCTTTATGAACATCCCTGACGGCATCGACGAGGAATTACCGTTTAACTAAGTTTGATTTTAGAAGGAGGTAATAACATGGCTTACAATAAAGCAGAGAAATCCGATTCTCCTATGAGAAGAAAAGGCGGAATTCGCAGAAGAAAGAAAGTTTGCGTATTCTGTGGTAAAGATAATGTAATTGATTACAAGGATACCGCAAAGTTGAAGAAGTATGTTTCTGAGAGAGGCAAGATTCTTCCCCGCCGTATCACCGGTAACTGCGCTAAGCATCAGAGAGCAGTGATGGTTGCTATTAAGAGAGCGCGTCACGTTGCACTTATGCCTTACGTTCAGGATTAATCAGTTGATTACAGGTCAATCATTCTATGGGATGATTGACCTTTCTTTCTTTATATTTGTACTTTATTTCTATCGTAAAATTAAGGAGTTTGCAGTTTGATGAATAAAACAAAGATCAATGCAAAATATGCCGTTGTCTTTATTTTAGCAGCTATTTTGTTGGTTGTAGGGATTTTGTTTTACAATGTGAATAGGAATATTACCGCAGGGGCACAGCAGGAAATGAAGATTTCCCTGGAGAGCGGGTTTTATGGCAGTGCGCAGGAGCTTACTGTCAATACGCCGAAGGGTGCCAGCGTATATTATACAATAGATTGTACGGAACCAAGCAGGGAAAACGGTGTGTTGTATGACGGGCCGATTTCGTTGTCTGTTGGTGAAGGGGAAATGGTTTATGTGTATCGCTTCAAAGTTTTTTTTGAGGATGGTCAGGAGTCAGAGGTAATAACACGTACTTATTTCATGGGAAATGAAATTGCAAGTCGTTATACTACCAATGTCCTTCATATAACCGGTGAACCGGAGGATTTGTTTGGGTATGAGAATGGCATTTTTGTAGGCGGCAAATTGTTTGATGAGTTTGTAGCTGCGAATCCGGATGCGCATTATGGAGCCGGCGTGGACGCCAATTTTAATATGAGAGGCTCTGAGTGGGAGCGAGAGGTCTACGCAGAATGTTTTACAGCAGAGGGGGAATCCCTTTTTGCGCAGACTTGTGGTGTACGTATACAGGGCAGAGCAAGCAGACTAAAGAATCAGAAATCTTTTAAATTGTATGCACGAAAAGAATATGATGTGCAGAATGAATTCCGGTACCCGCTTCTTGACAATCTGGTATCGGCTGTGGATGGTTCCATTGCACAAAAATACAAAAGACTGGTAGTCCGAAGCGGTGGAACGGATAATGGTTTCGGTTACATTCGAAGCGAGCTGATCTGTGAGCTGGCAAGTGAGGCCGACTTCCCGGATGTTATGCATTCTGAACCGGTAAGTGTCTATATTAATGGCGAGTACAGAGGTGTTTATTGGATGGAGAATACCTTTGATGCCCAGTATTTCGAGAACCGTTACGGTGAATATACGGGTGCTTTCACGGTTGTAGCCGGCTCAGATGTGCGTAAAAAAGAAGGCGACGACGGGGATATGACCTATGTCAATGAGTTCAATCAGATGTATAACAAGTATGCGGCAATGGATCTGACGGTAGAGGAAAACTATCAGGCATTATGTCAGGTGCTGGACGTTGAGAATTATTTGGCTTATTTTGCAATCGAAACTTATATAGGCAACGATGACTGGCCCAATGGAAACGTAAAAGCCTACCGCTATATTGCGGAGGACAATCAGTATATGGAAGGTACTGTGTTTGACGGACGCTACAGACATCTGCTCTTTGATTTGGATTTTGGTTTTGGACTGATGGTACAGCAGGGAGCTGTAGGTATTCCGGCTGAGGAAAGATTTCTGCGAAGAGTGATGAGTAAGAACTCTCCTTTGTTTGTAGCTTTGATGGAGAGAGAGGACTGCAGAAACTATTTTGTCAACTATTCCTGTGATTTGATGAATGGTGCAATGAGCTTGGAGCGTGTGACAGAAGTTTTGGAGGAAAAACATCAGGCGAGAGAAGCGGAACTGAGATATATGTTGGAGGAAACGTCCATCCAGGAGGATTCCCTGTGGTTTTGGGAGGGAGATATTACTACAACCTATGAAAATGTGGAGCTTTCTTATAACAATATCCTGAAATTCGCTGAAAATCGTCCCCAGACGGTGCTGGCGGATCTGATAGACACTTTTGGCTATAGCTATGACCAGGCGTACACATTACATGTGAATAAAGGAACCTGTTATTCACAGGTGCAGATCAATAGTCTTTCTGTTGAGAAGGAAACATTTTCCGGGCCTTATATAGGTGCAGTTCCGGTGGTTGTTAAGCCTAAACCGGCTGTAAATGAACAGTTTGAATATTGGATGGTAAATGGAGAAATCCGAGAGGAACAGGAGTTGATTTTAACGGACGCCGATATTGTGGATGCGCAGATTACTGTGGAAATGATAGTCAGTGAGGTTGCAGATCCGGTATTGCAGATTTGCGCGGTACGTGCCAAGGGTACAGGCGATTTTATTGAGATTCATAATCCATCTACAAAAGTTGTTTCTACAAAGGGGTACTTCTTGTCCGATAGCGATGATGCATATAAGTATGCTTTGCCTGCCACCACTTTATTGCCGGGAGAAACGAAACGTTTCTATGGCAAAGATACTGCAGATTTGGAGGGACTGGGTGAGTTTGGCCTGAATTTCAATATTAAAGAGGGCGAAACCATCTCATTGACTAAGGGCGAAGTGATTCTCGAGACATTGTATATTCCTGATTTGTCGGAAGGAGGAATATATTGTAGGGATGGAGTCGGTGACAGATTCGTGGAGAAGCTTTAGTCAGGCAGTTTTGTGTGGTAATATATGGTCTTTGGGACATGAAGATTGATTTCTATAGTTAAAACAGATACAATAATTTTATTAGGATCAAAGATTTTGGGTGTAAGAGGAGGATGGACAATGTATAGCATTTTTCAAAAGAAAATAGTGGCTTTTCTGACCATGATAGCTATTTTGGTGTCCACATTGGCAGTGGATGGACTTTACAGCATTGCTGCGGAGGCTGTCAGCTTGGGTTCTTCTTACACCGGCAGTATGGATGGTGATGATGTCAGTGATTCGGATGTTACCGGGTCTGATGTAAGCAAACCGGATGCGGGCAGCACAGATGGTGAGGATGTCAGCGGAGCGGATGTTTTGACCAATATACAGCAGCAGGCATTTCTGGTAACAGACGAGACGGGGGCTGTTTGGGGCAGCTATGAGGATTGGAACGCGCTGGTAGCAGACTTCAAGGCTAAGGGCGATGTACGGCAGGCATATGTGATTTCTGTTTCGGAGGAAGGGATTATCGGTAAGACTATGCCCTCCAAGGCCGCAGTAATTACCCTGATGCCCGCATCGGGAGCAGAGGGAGAATTATTTTTTGCCAATGGTACCTTAAATATGACCACGCCTCTTGTAATAGAGGCGAAGTCATTGTGTGTCACAGATACGGGTAAGGCTGTAAATGTGAATACCAAGGGTAAGCAGCTGACTTTGAAGGAAATCTCTGTGATTGGCAATGTGAAAGGAACTTCCAAGGGCACCTTGGTGCTGGATGGAGATGTGACCGTAACGGGGAACCTGCAGACTTTTAAGTCGGTAAATGTTAACAGAAGTCTTCAGGTAGCGGGCAATGTGTCCGGTGTGACCGATTTGGTACTCAACGGAAGCACGGTTTATCCGGCTGCCGGCAAGAGCTTTACTGTGACAAATGTGGATGCAACGGCAGGCGGTGTGCTTGGCTTTCCGGCAGAGGGAACCTTTCCAAAGGCTAAGATTGGCGGTAAAGTAAGCGGTATATTGGATTTAAAGCTGTTTAGGGAAGGCACAGAAGGGCCGGAGGAGCTCGGGTTTGCGGCGGGCAGTAAGCTTTTAACGGCGCCCAAGGCTACGGTGGAGCAGTTTAGGCTGGCAGGCGAAGACCAGTGCTGTTATAAGAAGAGTAATGTGCTTTATGTGGGTGCAGAAGTGCTGATGCTTTATTCAGGAGCGGATTATTTGGATACCTATTCCAGGTGGAGTGATGTAAAGACCCGCATTAACACAATCAAGGATAAAACAGCGGAGTACACAGTTGTTCTTCTGGATGATTATGTGGAGAATGGAGCGCTTTCCATGCCTACAAAGGGGCGTTATGCGAAGCTGACGTTTGAAAATGGTGGGGAAAAGTATATCAATCTGAAAGCTACCGGTGGACTTACTTTGACTGCTGATACGGTGCTTGGAGCGGGATTAGCGTTAAATGTAAGCCAGATTAACGGCACCGCATGGGGCTTGCATGTTGGCACGGAATCTTCGGTTGTGACCAAGGGAAATGTTGCAGTGAAGAATCTGATTTTAGGGACAAGCGCCCGAGTGCAGACAGGCGGTAAGCTTACGGTCAAGAATCATTTGGATGCACTGGGAGACAATGAACTGGTATTGACTCACAAAAAGGGCGCAGCTTTGAAAAATACAGTTGCAGCTGACAGAATCAGGCTTCGTTTGATTGATAAAAACGGAAGCTATGTGACGCCTGCTGTAAATACAACCATTCTTACCGCCACCGGTACCAGCAGTGTGTGGCAGTTTCGTCTTGGGGATGCTCAGGGACAGGAATTGCCTTTGTATACAAAAGGGACTGCAATGAAGGTGCGCGGCGATTTGGAAGCACCCATTAAGGTGTATCGCTCTATTGGAAGCGGCAAAGAATATCTGGGAGCGTACACATCGCTGGCAGAGGTAAAGGCTGCAATTGGCAGGTTTAAGGTGTCTGAAGCCACCTATTATGTGGAATTTGAAAAAGAACAGTTTGTGAAGGGTGCATTGCCTTTGCCCAAGGCAGGTACCTACAAGCAAATCGTATTTTCCGGTGAACCGATTTCTACTACCGGTAACATTGCTTTGACCGGTGATACGGTATTTCACAATAAAATCCAAAAGGTTAAAAGCCAGACGCAGGATACGCCTCTTTCTATGAATTGGAATTTATCCAAATACACCCTGACGATTCCGGAAGGATCTGTTTGCGAAAATATGGGCAATGTGACCGGTTCCGCCAAGTCCGGTCTACAGATTATGGGTGGAGATAAGCAGGTAATTAACGGTAATCTGAAGGTGGATGAGCTTTTGCTGGCAGGTGGATTGCAAGTAAAAGGAACCATCACTGTAACCAATATAAAGGCATTGTCCGGTAACAGGTTGGATTATGATTTGGCTAGGTCTGTTGCGATTAAGGGTGTGGTAGAAGGAGAAGAGCCCCTGGTATTGAATCCCTTAAGAGCAGATGCACAGTCTGTGTATACTGATGGGATGAAGGTGCTTACCAATGCCCCGAATCTGTCTGTAAACAGTCTTAGAATGGCGCAGGATACGGATTGGGTACTTTATAAAGATGGAAGTACTATTCGCCTTGGTAAAGCACTTATGACAGTGTTTGAAAATACCTTGGAGCACGAAAGCGTTCAGAGTGCAGAGCGCACCACGGAGAAGCAATTTGCGCGCATAAATGATGCCATTGATTATATCAATGAATCTCAAACTACGGACTTTGTAATCCGACTGGAGGATAATGTTCCTTCTGCAGGAGCCTTTAAATCCGCTGCACAAGGCAAAAATATTGCTGTGTGCGGCTTAAACGGAGAGCGAAAGACCTTGAATCTGACAGGTTCCATCACCGTAAACGGTGGTTCATTCCATGTGTGTAACGTTGTGTTAAAAAATGCTGCTACCGTACCCGGTGTTGTTCTCAAAAATCAGGCGTCACTGCATTTGCAGGATACAAGTATTAATACCCTTAGTGCACCTGCAGGGACTTCTGTGATGCTGGTGGGAACTTCAGAAATTAAGGGCACGGTTACCGGAGCCTGCCATATGACGATTGTGGAGAATGGCGTCTTGAAGCTTGGCGGTAATGCTACGATTGATACTCTTACGCTGGACGGCGCCCAGGAAAGTACTGCACAGCTTCGCCTGCGTCTTGGCAAGAATATGACAGTAAACAATGCAGTAAATACCCCTGAAGACGGTTACTTTATCATTAACCGCGTAGACGCAAACGACAAGCTTGCAGATATCAGTGTGGGCACAGTCATGGTTATAACCCCTCAGGGTAAAGCAACCCAATTCAAAACAGAAAACATCATGCCTGGCAGCTTCTTGCCCTGGAACCTGATTAAAAAAGGTGACAACATCCAGACCTCCGAAGCCTCCCAGGGCGACGGTGAATGGTCCGGCGACTACTTGTAAGTATTTATGACATTTTGTTTTCATATAACTAAAAGTTTCGCCTGATAAATGTCCAACAGAAATATTTCGTCAAATGTATATATGTAGAGAAAAAATATCTCTTACAAGGACCCTTGAAAAACGTCGGCACTTGGGCTGTGTACTTTACAGCCCTATGTGCCGCTACGCTTTTTCACGGAGTGAGAACGTGTCCATGTAAGAGATATTTTTGCTCTATATTTCCAAGCATTCGACGAAACATTTCCAAATAAGACAAATTAAGTGGTGGCATACTGCAATAACTTCTGTTATAATGTACGGTAGGGGTATGTGGAGTCCGTACCCTCCGGAGGGTTACACATGAAGAAACGAATTCGACTAAAGGGCCGGATTAGGACCTTTTTACAGTTTGGTATCTATCTTGGCCTTTTGTTATGTGCCGTGGATGCAGCGGTATTTATGATAGATTTGCGAGCAGGTTTATTGCTTGGCTTTTTCATTGTATTTTATTTTGCAGTAACGCTTACCTTGTATTTTTACAACAAGCCGTTGATTATCAATGAATTGGTCAGTTTTGCCACAGAGTATGGCCAGATTCAGCGAAAGTTGTTGAGAGAGCTGGAAATACCATATGCGTTGCTGGATGATTCGGGCAAGGTCATATGGACCAACGCGGCTTTTGAAAATGTGATTCATCAGCCCAAGGGCTACAACAAGTCTATCACAGGATTGTTCCCGACGCTTACCAGAGACCGCTTGCCGGATGACTCAGGGGTAGATGAGGCGCAGTATGATTTAAAGTTTGAGAACAGTGAATATGTGGTCAAATTCAAGAAGATTTCGTTGAAGGAGATGGCAGAACACAGCGATATGATTGATGCGGAAGGATACAATGGTTATCTAATTGCTATGTACCTGTTTGATGAGACTGCATTGCATATTGCATTACAGGAAGTAGATGACCAGAGTCTGTCTGTAGGCATGATTTATCTGGATAACTACGAAGAGGCACTGGAGAGTGTAGAGGAAGTAAGACGTTCCCTTTTGATTGCTTTGATTGACCGAAAGGTTAACAAATATATCTCTGCGCTGGATGGTATCAGCAAGAAGCTGGAGAAGGACAAGTATCTGGTAATTATGCGTAAAAAGGCTGTTGCCCAGTTGCAGGAGAGTCGTTTTGATCTGCTGGAAGAGGTTAAGACTGTTAACATTGGTAACGAAATGGCAGTGACCATGAGTATCGGTGTGGGTCTGGACGGTCTGAGCTATGCCCAGAATTATGAGTTTGCCAGAAACGCCATTGATTTGGCATTGGGTCGTGGTGGTGACCAGGCGGTTATTAAGACGCCGGAGAGCATTACCTACTACGGCGGTAAGAGCCAGCAGGTGGAGAAGAATACCCGTGTAAAGGCCCGTGTAAAGGCTCATGCGCTGCGTGAAATCATCACCGGCAAGGACCGTGTGCTGGTAATGGGACATCGCATGCCGGATGTGGACAGCTTCGGTTCTGCAGTGGGTATTTATCGAATTGCAACCACCTTGGGCAGAAAGGCACACATTGTCTTGGATGAGGCTACCACAGCCATCCAGCCGTTGGTTGATTTGTTCAAGGATAATCCGGAGTATGACGAGGATATGATTATCACCGGTCAGCAGGCCATTGAGCTTGCGGGAAGCAATTCGGTGCTGGTGGTGGTGGATGTAAATAAGCCTGCCATTACAGAGTGTCCGGAGCTTTTGCGCTGTTGTAAGTCCATTGTGGTGCTTGACCACCACAGACAGGGTACAGAGACCATTGAGAACGCTACTCTTTCCTATGTGGAGCCTTATGCATCTTCCGCATGTGAAATGGTTTCTGAGATTTTACAGTATACCTACGACAATATCAAAATCCGCTCTGAGGAAGCGGACTGCATGTACTCAGGTATTATGGTGGATACCAATAATTTTGTAACCAAGACAGGTGTGCGTACCTTTGAGGCGGCAGCATTCTTGCGCAGAAACGGTGCAGATGTATCCAGAGTGCGTAAGCTTTTTAGGGAGGATGCACAGGAGTATAAGGCAAGAGCCGATGCGGTGAGCCAGGCAGAGATTTACAAGCAGTTCTTCGCAATCTCTATCTGTATGGCGGACGATTTGCCAAGTCCTACTGTAATCGGTGCTCAGGCGGCCAATGAGCTTTTGAATATCAGAGGCATTAAGGCCAGCTTTGTGCTGACAGATTATCAGGGCAAGATTTACGTTAGCGCCCGTTCTATTGACGAAGTGAATGTACAGATTGTCATGGAGCGTATGGGTGGCGGAGGACACATGAATGTAGCAGCCTGCCAGATGGAGGGTGTAGGAATTGTGGAAGCCATCGGCGTACTGAAGCATACGATAGATGATATGCTGGAAAAAGGTGAGATTTAGCAGAAAGGACATAGATTAAGATGAAGATTATTTTGTTGCAGGATGAGAAGAAACTGGGCAAGAAGGGTGAGATTATCGAGGCCAGCGAAGGCTATGCAAGAAATTATATTTTGCCCAAGAAGATTGGTGTGGAGGCGACTCCTAAAAATATGAATGATTTGAAGCTTCAGAAGGCAAACGATGCAAAGGTTGCACAGGAGCAGCTGGATGCGGCAAAGGCATTGGCTGCAGAGCTTGAGACCAAGCAGGTTATTGTAAAGATTAAAGCCGGTGAAGGCGGAAGAACCTTTGGTTCTGTTTCCACCAAGGAGATTGCTGCTGCAGTAAAGGAGCAGTGCAATCTGGAGATTGATAAGAAGAAAATTCAGTTATCCGATCCCTTGAAGAATTTTGGCAGCTATGAAGTAAGCGTAAAGCTTCATGTACAGGTAACCGCAAAGCTTAGTGTGAAGGTAGTGGAGGCATAATATGCCCGCGTTGGAAGAAAATATTGTAAAAAGAATAATGCCCCACAGCATAGAGGCTGAGCAGGCAGTTATCGGTTCCATGATTATGGATATGGAGGCGGTTACGGTTGCGTCTGAGGTCATTACAGGCGATGATTTCTACAGCAGACAGTATGGTATTTTATTTGAGACCATGGTGGAGATGAATAGCGAGGGACACCCGATTGATTTGGTAACCTTGCAGAACCGTCTGCGTGAAAAGGATGTGCCCCCTGAGGTTTCCGGTTTGGAATTTGTAAGAGAGCTGCTGACATCCGTTCCTACCTCTGCGAATATCAAGTACTATGCCAATATCGTGGCAGAGAAGGCGTTGCTTCGCAGAATGATCAGAGTCAATGAGGATATCGCGAATACCTGTTATTCCGGTAAAGAGAATGTTGAGTTCATCATGGAAGATACAGAGAAAAGAATCTTCGAATTACTTCAGCGACGTGACGGTGGTGATTTTGTACCAATCAGACAGATTGTTATGAATGCCATGGATAAGATTGAAACAGCAGCCAAGAACAAGGGTAGCGTAACAGGTATTCCTACCGGATTTACGGATTTGGATTATCGTACTGCAGGTATGCAGCCTTCAGATTTGGTGCTGATTGCAGCCCGTCCTTCCATGGGTAAGACTGCGTTTGTACTGAATATTGCCCAGCATGTGGCGTTTAAGAAGCATCTTCCGGTTGTGATTTTCAGTTTGGAGATGAGTAAGGAGCAGCTGGTAAACCGTATGTTTTCACTGGAGTCCAGTGTGGATGCCCAGAAGCTCCGAACAGGACAGTTAAATGACCAGGATTGGGAACGCTTGATAGAGAGTGCAGGTGTAATTGGTCGTTCCAAGCTGATGATTGATGATACCCCCGGTATCAGTATTTCTGAGCTTCGCTCCAAGTGCCGCAAGTTGAAGCTGGAGCATGGTTTGTCCATGATTATCATCGACTATTTGCAGCTTATGTCCGGTAGCGGACGTTCCGAGTCCAGACAGAACGAGATTTCAGAGATTTCCCGTTCCTTAAAGGCTGTAGCCAGAGAGCTGAATGTACCGGTGCTTGCGTTGTCGCAGCTTTCCCGTGCGGTAGAGCAAAGACCCGATCATAGACCCATGCTTTCCGACCTGCGTGAATCCGGAGCGATTGAGCAGGATGCGGACGTGGTAATGTTCATCTACCGTGATGATTACTATAATCACGATACGGACAGAAAAGGTGTGTCCGAGATTATCATTGCTAAGCAGAGAAACGGTCCTATCGGAACTGTGGAGCTGGCATGGCTGCCTGAGTACACCAAGTTTGCGAATTTGGAGCGTGCCCGCAAGTCAGAAGAATTTTAAAAGTACATATTTTATTATACGAAAGAGAATGAGAAAAATGACTCATTCTCTTTTTTTGCCTATAAGTAACATAAAATCCATAGAAGGAGAGGAGAATAAAATGGATAATTATTTATTGATTTCAGATGCAGCAAAGGCGGTATGCGTGGAGAGTCATGTTCTGCGCTATTGGGAGGAGGAATTGCAGCTTCCTATCAAGCGCAATGAGCTGGGGCATCGGTATTATACCAAGGAGGATGTAGAGCGATTTAAGAATATCAAGGATATGAAAGAGAGGGGATTGCAGTTGAAAGCAATTAAAATGATTCTTAAAAATGGTAGACTGGACATGTTGTCAGATGGAGAGAACGAGTCTGCGCAGGTTGTACAGGAGGCTTCCAGAGAGCTTCAGGAGGCCGTAAAGCCTCTTCAGGAGCCTGTAAAGCCTCTTCAGAGACCTACACAGGGTACCATGGCAGAAACCCGTGAGGAAAAAGCTCAGAGGCTTCAGTGGATTATGCAGCAGATGATTAAGCAGGCTGTAAGGGAGAATAATGAAGAACTGGTGCAGCGGGTGAAGGAGAGCGTGATCAAGGAGCTTGATTATCAGTTCCGTATGCAGGAAGAGCGGGATGAGGAGCGCGCCCGTATAGAGGCTGAGCGCTCTGAAAATTACTATCGTAAGATGGACGAGCTTCTTCGTAAAAAGAGCAGCCGTCGCTCGGTGAAAGAACTGGTGCAGCGCAAGAATCATGCTGAAAAGGGCAAAAGAAAAGACGTTTCGTAATCGAAACGTCTTTCGGTAAATCATTTTGTGAAAATTATTCCTCGGAGATAGTGCCAACGGGACACTGACCTGCACAAGAACCGCAGCTGATGCACTTATCTGCATCAATCTCGAATTTACCATCGCCCATGCTGATAGCGCCAACGGGGCACTGAGCCTCACAAGCACCACAAGCTACACATGCATCACCAATTACAAAAGCCATGATTGTTACCCTCCTTTGGTTAATTGACAAATTTGTATCAATTTCTTTTCTTTATTGTAATACAAACAGGAAGGTAATTCAAGTACAAATTAGTTATTTTTTAATTCCTCTCTGCGTTTGCGGATTCCGTCTAAAATAGCCTGCTTTTTCTCCACGAGTTTGCCCTTGTCCATGGCGGGAACACCCTTTAAGCGGTATTCCATACCAAGCTTTTCATATTTATTCTCACCCATGGTATGGTAGGGGAGAACATCAAGAGCCTTTAGGTTGGAGAATTGACCGATAAAATAGCCTAAGTCGAAAAGGTACTTCTCGTCGTCTGTATAGCCGGGAACAACTACGTGGCGAATCCACATGTCCACGCCCTGCTTGTCCAAATAAGCGGCAAATTTGAGGATGTTCTCGTTGGGCTGCTTTACCAGGTCCTGATGCTTTTCGGGATCAATATGCTTGATATCCAGCATCACCAGATCCGTGAGTTCCATAAGACGATCCAGCTTTTCCACCAGGGGAGCGTTGTTGGGATTGTAGGCAATGCCGGAGGTATCGATACAGGTATGGATGTTTTTCTCTTTGGCCAGGGTAAATAAGTCAATGAGAAAATCAACCTGCATCAAAGGCTCTCCGCCGGTAACGGTAATACCGCCGCCATTTGCGTAAAAAGGGCTGTTGCGCTCATATTGCTCTATAATATATGCGGGTTCCATAAGGGTGCCGCCGTTCATCTCCCAGGTGTCGGGATTGTGGCAGTAAGCACAGCGCATGGGACATCCTTGTACAAATACTACAAATCGTGTGCCGGGACCATCTACGGTGCCAAAACTTTCTAATGAATGAATTCTTCCTTGCATATCTGAAATCCTTTCTGAAACTTACTACAAGAAGTATACCACATTTCATATAAACAATGCAATTCCGTATATATTCCAATAAAACAAAAGACCTGGCATAAACCGGGTCTTTGTCTCGTAAGCATATATTCTAATAAATTAGATAGCCTCGTGGAAAGTACGGGAAATAACATCAGCCTGCTGATCGGGAGTAAGCTTGATGAAGTTTACTGCGTATCCGGATACACGGATGGTCAGCTGGGGATATTTCTCGGGATGCTGCTGAGCATCCAACAGGGTCTCTCTATTCAGAACGTTTACGTTCAGATGATGGCCACCCTTAACAACATAGCCATCAAGTAAGTTTACAAGGTTATCAACCTGTGCTGCATTTGCCATTGTTTCGTCCTCCTTTAATAGTATCCGAAGGCCGGTCTTGCCGACCTTCGGCAAATTGTTATTGGGATTATTTGTAGTCGTCCAATCCCTCATGAAGTGTGGGTACACTGCAGGCCAACGGTGTTCTGGAACAATCCGTACAACCCATTGTCTGAACGTTAGTTGACTGGTTCTCTTCTGTATCGGTGGTAACATTCACATGTCCAACACCATTAGCCATGCCGGAATCCAGCATTTTCACAAGGTCATCAATCATCTGCTTCTCGTCCATAGTGTGCCTCCTAATAGAATTTCTTACTTGTTCAGATCTAATTCGATGTCACCAGCGAAGATCTGATCTTCCTTACCAAGAGCACCGGGGATGATGGTGAAGGTATTGGAGATACCATCCTGAGCATCCTTGAAGGGCAGCTTGGATACAGAAGACAGGGATGCTACTGCACCGTGGGTATCACGGCCGTGCATGGGGTTAGCACCGGGTGCGAAAGGCTGTCCCTTCTTACGTCCATCAGGGGTATTACCGGTAGCCTTACCAT
>JAZQFO010000151.1:0-3182 GCA_045539535.1 Acetatifactor sp. | reverse complement strand
AAGAAGAAGACATCCAGGCACTTGCCGAGGATATGGGTATTACTGTAGAGGAAGTTAAGGCTAAATGTGATGCTCTCCATGAGTTCAACCCTATGATGGGTCACAGAGGATGTCGTCTGGCAGTTACTTATCCTGAAATTGCCAAGATGCAGACCAAGGCTGTTATCCGTGCGGCAATCGAGGTTCAGAAGGCACATGCTGACTGGACTGTAAAGCCTGAGATTATGATTCCTCTCACTTGTGAAGTGAAGGAGTACAAGTACGTTAAGAAGATCGTGGTTGAGACCGCTGATGCTGAGATTGCAGCAGCAGGCATCGAGCTGAACTATGAAGTAGGTACTATGATGGAGATTCCCAGAGCATGTCTCACCGCTGATGAGATTGCTGCAGAGGCTGATTTCTTCTGCTTCGGTACCAACGATTTGACCCAGATGACCTTCGGTTTCTCCCGTGATGATGCAGGTAAGTTCCTGGATGCGTACTATGACACCAAGATTTTTGAGAATGATCCTTTTGCAAAGCTGGATCAGACCGGTGTTGGTAAGCTGATGGATATGACTATCAAGCTTGGTAAGCCTGTGAACGATAAGCTTCACATCGGTATCTGTGGTGAGCACGGCGGAGATCCTTCTTCCGTTGAGTATTGCCACAAGATCGGTCTGGATTATGTATCCTGCTCACCTTTCCGTGTACCTATTGCGAGATTGGCAGCGGCGCAGGCAGCGATTGCTGAGAAATAATTTCACAAAGTATTTCAATCCCCCTTTGGGTTACACCGAAGGGGGATTTTTCAGTGTTTTAAGTTGTGACTACACCGCATTTGTGCTATAATTAGCTAGTTAAATATCTCTACATGTGATTTTTGTGTTGAGGGGATGGTACGAATGAAGAAAGTGTTTATTGTAGCGGCTGTTTTTGTTATGGCAATTATAGCCGGCATATTTGTAATCAATATATATGAGGCCGATACGGAGGTTACCAAGGAGACCACCAAGGTGGGGGTTATTCTGAACGGAAGTATTGATGATCACAGCTGGAGTCAGTCTCATTATGAGGGACTGGAGAAGACGGCCAAGGAACTGAATCTGTCCATGATGTATAAAGAAAATGTGCAGGTGGAAGAGATATCTGGGATTATCGAAGAATTCGCGGAGGCAGATTGCAAGGTCATTATAGCCAATTCCTTTGAGTTTGGAGAATATATCAATCAGGCGGCAGTTAAGTACCCGGAAATCTATTTTTTGCATGCTACGGGAGTGGGAGAAGCCAAGAATCTATCTACTTATTTTGGCAGAATGTATCAGATTCGTTATTTGACAGGTATTGTTGCAGGGTTGCAGACCAAGACAGATGAGATTGGTTATGTGGCTGCATTTCCTATTTCAGAAGTGAATAGGGGAATTAATGCGTTTACTTTGGGTGTTCGTAGTGTGAACAGTGATGCCAAGGTTTATGTAAGCTGGACCAATTCATGGAATGATGACAATGCCACGGCGCAAGCCACCAATGAGTTGCTTGACGGGCATGACATTGATGTTCTGGCAATGCACACAGATTCTCTGAGAGCGCTGGAAATTGCCGAGAAAAGAGGTGTTATGTCCATAGGCTACAATGTGGATAACAGTCAGCAGTATCCGGACACTTATCTTACGGCAGCTGTGTGGGATTGGGAGAATTTCTATACGCCTAATATATTAAAGTGTCTTCAGGGCAAATTCGAGGGACATCATTATTGGGAAGGAATCGAAACAGGTATGGTTTCTCTTGCACCTTGTACGGACAAGGTGGAACCGGGAACGGAGGAGATTGTAAACCGGGAAATGGAGAAACTGCGTAGTGGTACCTTTGATGTGTTTTACGGACCTATCTATGACAACAGTGGCGCTCTTCGTGTGAGGGAAGGCGAAAATATAACGGATAATATCATGTTGAATGAATTTGACTGGTATGTTGAAGGGGTAGTGAATGATGAAAAACAGTAAAATGAAGCAGTACGGTCTTTTGATATTGGCTGCAATCGTTTTGATAGTGATTATTGTTTTGATATTTACAATTGGTACCGGCAAGAAAGATACAACCAAGGTTGGACTGATTATTACAGGTTCTGTTGATGATGCAGGCTGGAATGGTATGCATTATCAAGGGGTAAGTGCGGCTTGTGAAAAATTGGATGCAGAGCTTCTTGTGAAGGAAAATGTACCGGAGGGCACCGGAAGATGTGCTGAAGCTGTGGAGGAATTGGTAAAGGAGGGGGCAGAGATGATTATTCTGTCCAGCTACGCCTATCCTGCTGAGGTGCAGGCAACTGTGCAGGAGTACCCGGAGATTTCATTCTATGGTATTTCCGCTGAATACTATGCCCCAAATATGACGTCCTATTTTGGTCGAATGTATCAGGCCAGATATCTGGCGGGAATTGTGGCAGGAATGGCTACGGACAGTGGTGTGATCGGATATGTGGCTGCCATGCCCAACAGTGAAGTGAACAGAGGTATCAATGCATTCACATTAGGTGTAAAAAGTGTAAACGAAAATGCTACGGTCAATGTGGTTTGGACCGATACATGGGAGGATGCCCAAAAAGAAGAGGCTGCGGCAACTCTTTTGATAGAAGAGGCCGGTGCAGATGTGCTTACATATCACCAAAATCAGCATAATGTGGCCATGACAGCAGATGAAGCAGGTATCTGTTCTATTGGTTATAATGCAGCTGCAGAAGGGCTGTCAGATAAATATCTTACAGCTGCTATATGGGATTGGAATGCTTTGTATTATCAGATTGTAAGAGAATATATGCAGGGTAAAGCCAATACGGTCAAAAGGCATTGGTTTGCCATTGATACGGAGGTTGTTGGTTTGGCAGAGTATTCTGTACTTGTAGATGATGCTACCAAGGAAATGGTGGAAAATGCCAGACAGAAAATGTATGGGGGAGAAGATGTTTTCTCCGGCGTGATTTATGATAATACAGGCGAGCTTCGCTGTGATGAAGGTGAGCTGGTAAGTGATGAGATTTTGCTGGAGAAAATGGATTGGTTTGTTGATGGAGTGGTGATATATGAATAGAAAACTGTTTTTTAAGGATCAAAAGAATGGTTTTTTGGTGATTGCTGTCAGTTTTGTGTTTCTCATTATCGTATGTGTTGCCATGTGGTGGAAAATGCAGGATATTATAGATACAC
>JAZQFO010000150.1:0-12073 GCA_045539535.1 Acetatifactor sp. | reverse complement strand
TAAGATCCTTAGCATATACACCCAGACGGTCTGCATCGGGATCGGTTGCCAGAACGATGTCTGCATCCTTCTCCTTCGCCAGATTCAATGCATAAGTAAACGCCTTGGGGTCCTCAGGGTTGGGGTACTCCAATGTAGTGAAGTTAGGATCGGGATTCTCCTGCTCGGGAACCACGTATACATTCTTAAATCCAAGCTCGGACAAAACACGCTGTACAGGCTTGTTACCACTACCGCAAAGAGGTGTGTAAACAATCTTGATATCATTTGCCATCTCAGCAATTACGTCAGGATGGATAATCTGCTTCTTCAGCGCTACCATGTACGCGTCATCAATTTCCTTACCGATGGACTGATAGAGACCTGCCTTAACAGCCTCCTCCTTATCCATGGTCTTCATGGTATGATAATCCTTAATCGCCAGAACCTCAGTGATAATCTCCTTATCCTTAGGTGCGGTTACCTGTGCGCCGTCCTCCCAATAAACCTTATAACCATTATACTCAGGGGGATTGTGGCTTGCAGTTACCATGATACCTGCGGTACAGCCCAACTCACGAAGCGCAAAGGAAAGCTCCGGAGTAGGTCTTAACTCTTCAAAAATATATGCCTTAATGCCGTTTGCTGCCAAGCACAGAGCTGCAACCTCAGCAAACTCAGTGGACATGCGACGGTTGTCATAGGAAATAGCAACACCCTTCGCCTGTGTACCCTGCTTCAGGATAAAATTAGCCAGACCCTGAGTTGCCTTACGAACAGTGTAAATATTCATACGATTGGTACCTGCGCCAATGATACCACGCATACCACCGGTACCAAACTCAAGCTCCTTGTAGAAGCGCTCCTCGATCTCAGCCGCATCATCCTTAATTGCTGCCAGCTCGTCCTTGGTCGCCTGATCAAAATAGTCATCCTCTGACCAGAATTTGTATTCTTCCATGTAACCCATCTGTATGTCCTCCTCTTTCTTTTATAGAATAGACGTATAGATATAGTTTACCATACTTTTTGTATTATGAAAATGATTTTTTTATCCCGCTCTCAGCTTTCTTCCCCGCCATTCACATTCAACGAAAAATCACTTCTGTCCAGCGAAAAATTCGGATTATAATAAGGGTCTCCTGCTGCCAGAACAGCCTTCCACTTCTCTCTGAAGTCTGCAGACTCCTTATTGTAGCGCTCCGCCTTCTCACCGCTGTCATCTAAGCCTCTGGACACCGACTCATGATGGAACAGCTCTGCAAAGGGCGTAAACACATTTAAAAGACCCTTTTCTCTGAGCTTCAGACACAAGTCCACATCATTTAAGGAAATTGCAAAACTCTCCTCCAGGCCTCCCACAGCCTCAAACAAGCTCTTCTTTACCATAAGGCAGGCACCGGTTACAGCACTGACATTCTGGGCGTAGCAAAGCCGTCCCATATAGCCCAGATTCTGTCTGGACTGCTTGTAATGGGTATGACCGGCCGTACGATGAGCACCCAGACCAATTACCACGCCTGCATGCTGAATGGTGCGGTCCCCGTAGTAAAGCTTGGCGCCCACAGCCCCCACATCCTCACGCTGGGCATACATAAGAAGCTCCTCCATCCAGTTGACGGTGATCACTTCCGTATCGTTATTTAAGAGCAAAATATAGTCACCAGATGCATGTTTGACACCCAGATTATTCACAGCCGAATAATTAAAAGCACCTTCAAAACGAACTACTTTGATCATACCATCCGGGCTTGCACAAACCTCGCCCGCCTTGCCCTGCGCAGGGTACTCACATTCCAAAAGCTCCCCATAATAATTAAAAATCTCAGGGGTGATACTGTTGTTTTCCACAACGATAATTTCGTAATTGTCATAGGTGGACTTTTCGCGGATGGAGCTCACACAACGGCGCAAATCCTCCACATGGTCCTTATTGGCAATGACAATACTAATCTTGGGCGTTCCGATAATCTCGTAGCGGATACGGAAAATGGTCTCAAAGGCACGGGTACTGGTAATCTGGAAATGGTCATAGCCATGTCCCCGCAGATGCTCTGCCACCGCACCCTTAGCCGCTGCAATAGCGTAGGGCTTGGCATCAATTCCGGATGCCACACTGCCCGCATGACTACGCCAATAATACATAAGCTTGGGTACATGTACAATACATTTCGCATTGTCTGTCAGGCGCAGAATCATATCATGGTCCTGGCTTCCGTCAAACTTGGTACGGAACAGCTCGCCGCCCTCCAAAAGCGCCCTTGCAAACACACTAAAGTGACAGATATAGTTGTTGGCACGCAGATTGTCCGGCGCATAATCCGGCTTAAAATGCATGGTCAGCATCTTGTTAATATCTGTACCCCTAAAGGTAGTCTCATCACAGTAAATATAGTCGGCACCTTTTTCGTTAATGGCCTTCACATACTCAAACAAAACGGAAGGATGCAAAATATCATCCTGATCAAACAGTCCGATATATTCACCTGTAGCAAGCTCCAAGCAGGCATTGGTATTGCCGGAAATACCCATATTTTTCTCAAGCTTCTTGTAGACGATACGGCCGCCGGACTTCTCTGCATACTCCTTACAGATTTCTCCCATATAGGCATGCTCATCATCGGAACCGTCCGCCAGACAAAGCTCCCAGTTTTGGTAGGTCTGGTTCATCACAGATTCCAGCATCTCGATTTGGAACTCTTTTTTATTGTTCCAAAGAGGCACCAAAATACTGATTTTTACCATACGAGGAAAAACCGTCTCCCGCTCCCTCTTCGCCTGTTCTTCACCGGGAAAGCTGTCCGTACCGTAGCTTTTCATCACGGCACGCTCTCTCTTTTTGTAGTCCAGCTTGTGAAAAATCCCGCGGATTCCGCCACAGTTACGCACCCTGTCCAACTGGCGAATGCCCCAGTGCATCAGGTTGCGGAAAGGCTTTGAAATTTTCCACAGAGGATTATTTTTGATACGGTTTAACTTCCAGGAAAGCTCCTCATTGGCAGACTCCAAATCTGCAATGCGGGAAGCCAGCTCCGCGCATTTTAGATGCTCTCTCTGGTACTCCTCCTGCCAGGAAATCTCACGATTCTCATTCATCTGTATATCTACAGTTTTCTTATCTGTCATACTTCTACCATCCGATTACTCCAATTAATAAGTCCCGTCCCATTTACCAGGTTACGGGCCATCATACCCACCTGATATTGGCCGGCAGGCAATATGCCATCCTCCCATTCCACCTGGTAGCCGCAAAGCCCCACATTGGTCTGGTCCGGCATATTTTCCATCAAATCCGGGCGATACTGCCCTGCAAGCACAAGACCGAAGCATCCGCCCTCTGCACCCTTTAATAAAAGTGTCTTCTCATAGCAGGCATTGTTGTCCCCCAGAACCACGCTCCATCCCGTCATACGAAGTGCTTCCTCCTTGCACATCACAGACTCCACCCGCACCATCAGGCAGGCATCCTCTCTGCAACGGGAAAGCTGCTCCGTCCACTGATTCTCATCCCAAAGTACAAACCCAGAGATACTACCGGCGTCCACCAGCTGCATGGCACGCTTGCCCTGCTCATAAATAGGACGAATCCGAGTATCCAATCCATCCCTGTTCAAATACTTGGGATAATAGGGATCTTTTGCTTCCAGCTCAGGGTGACGCCTATACAGCTTAGCACGCTCTGAAAGGAGTCTTTGCAGCTTCTCTGAGGACTCATCATCCCCTCTGCTGTAAGACTCATTGTGATAGGCAAAATAATCACATTCACACACATTTTCATAGCCTGCTTTATAGAGAGAGAAGCACAAATCCACATCATTAAAGGCCACAGCCAGTTCTTCAGCAAAACCACCGATTTCATTAAACTTTGTCTTCTCCACCATAAGGCAGGCAGCCGTCACTGCCAAGTAATTGTGACGCCCTTTATTTCTCCCGAGATAACAGGTCTCTTCACCGCAAAACTGCAGCTTGTGTACCGGTCCCATGGGCAGATTGGTAATGCCTGCATGCTGAATTTGCACAGGCTCTCCTTCCGCTGCCGGATACAACAGCTTAAGCCCCACCGCGCCGGTTCCCGGACGCAAAGCCAGAGCTGCCAATCTTGCCAAGGTACCTTCCTGCACAAAGGCCACATCATCATTTAAAAATAAAAGCAGGTCACCGGATGCCTTCTTGGCACCCAGATTACACATTCTGGAAAAATTAAAATCCATCTTGTCATAGTGATACAAAATACGCTTCAGCTCTTTGGCCGCCGTCTGGCGATAATGATGAAGCACTGCCTCTATCTGCCTGCGCTTGTCCGGCGCCGAACCGTTATCCACTACCACAATCTCGTATCCTACTCCGGCGCCGCATTTTATTACGGAACCGATGCATTGGTCCAAAAGCTCCGGATTATCCTTCGAGGGGATAATCACAGACACAAGCTTTCCCTCTGTCCCGGGTAGGTTTACCTTAAATCCATCCTCATACTCCATCCACAACTCTCTCCCCTCTTCACTGTCACTGTGAAAAAGGATTCTGGGTATATGGTGAATTCTTCTGCGTCCTGCGCCCTTTTTGTAGGCACCTAAAAGCACCACCGTCTCTGTGACAACTGCCTGACAATCCTCACGGGGACTCAGACCACAATCCGTAAGCTCCCATTTTTTCAAAAGCTGTGGAGCATGTTCCGACAGCCAGCTCTTTCTGACCGCCACAAGCCCGCCAAAATAAAACCTCTCCTCAAACAAATCAGGAGACCAATCCGGCTTAAACAAAGGTGCTGTGCGCTCTCCGCCCTGGGGCCATACATCTTCATCTCCATACAAAAGCACCGCTTCCGGATTACGGGCAAAAGCCTCTGCAATCCACTCTTCTGCCGGCTTGGCTGCGTGGCCCTCGGAATTATAAGCCAAAAGATACTCCACTGCCTCCGTCTCACCTACGGAAGCATACCCTGCTTCCTCCCCGGCAATCCATGCATGGTAAGAACACTTCCGCGCCGCAAGCTCCTTTTCATAAGCCGTATTATATTTGTTCACAACTACTGATTTGACAAGCGATTTTAAACCCATTCTTATCCCTCTGCAGATTCATTTTGGTCACTACATTCAACTGAATAAAAACTAGATCAATTTCTTAACTGCACCGGCCATATCCTGCGCCATGGCAAGAGGAAGTCTGACAACCTCCATCCTGGTGTACAGCGTATTCTCAGCCCTTCTCTCAAGCTGCTGTAAATCAATATTAATATTAGGGTCTGTTGTGGGGAACACGATGCTGGGCTGATATACATCACCGGTTTCTGCCGGCTTGCAGATTCGCCCGTTTACCAAAAGCACCTTCTTTTTCTCCAAAGGCACTCTCTCCCCGTTAAAGGTCATTTCCAATATCTTCACCATACAGGAATCAAACGCCGGATCAATACGAAGGATGTGTACATTTCCATCCACCGCAAGCTCCATCTCAATCAACTGCTCTCCCTGATAGGCTTCTCTTACAAAATAGGACTCTTCTTCCTTGCAGCCCTCTCCCTTGTCCTCATAAATCTGGACCCGGTTCACGGACTCAGAATCCTGATAGCGGTCAATCCATTTCTGCGGCACCATGAGACGATATCCGATATTGTCACGCATCTGCGCCATGGACATTCTGTTGCCGGTAACAAAGCGCTGGAAGTCCATCTCCTGCTCCCTGAAGTTCTCTGCATCTGCCTGAGTGATTTCAAGCTCGCTTAAGATTAAATCCAAATCCAGCTTATTTCTGTTTTCATCCTCCAGCAGATAACAGTAGATAGCTCTGAACGCCAGCTCCTTGGTATCAATGGGCTTGCCGAAGGTCCACTCATAATCAATCAGTGTCCAGGTATCTCCATCCACCAAAATATTAGAGAAAATTAAATCAAAATCAGCCACTTCATAGGTACTGTTGTAACCGATTCGCTCCACATACTCCATAAAGTACTTGTGGAAGCCTTCCTGATCATCCCGCTCCAGACACTTGTCCATCAGCTCAGACAAAGGCACGCCCTCTACAAATTCAAACTCCGCATAAAGCACATCTTCTTCATCCACCAAAGTACAGCGGTTAATCTCCAAATTGCCGCCTTCGTACTTCTGTACCAGCTGCTCATAGGCATAGCCCATGCCTCGTACATGATCCGCCGCAGCCTCCGTCAAGGGATACTTGCGTACATAGGCCTTGCCTTCTGCGTCCTTGCCAATCTCTGTACGAATGGCATAATCCGAAGCGCGGTCATTGGAATACTTGGTGTACTTCACCTCAAAATCGCCGCCGATTACCGCTATATAAGAATTGGAAAATACGGAGAAAAGTCCGTCCTCCGTCACCCCGTCAAAGGCTGCCTTCTCCGAGAAAAGCACCATTCTGTCTCTGTCAAAATTGCGCAGATTATTGGTCAGCTCTCCCTTACCTGGCTGGTAGGCATCACTGTAAAGCGTGGTCATAAATTTATAATCCGGGTATGGATAATAAAAATGATATTCCTCCACACCACAGTTCTTAAAAATACGCTCCAGACCTTTTCTGCTGAAGGTTCTCACACCGCCGCCCTCTGCGTAATTCTCTATACCGGAGAAGTACGTACCCAGATGATCCTCCTTACATCCGGCAAAATACTTCATGCCATATTTATTCTCTATGGCAATCACAATTCTTCCGCCCTTCTTCAGATGGGGCATTAAAATCTTCAAAAAATCCTCATAGGGGGTATCTCCGCCAATATAACCCTGACCATACTCAAACACACCAATCAGACAAATATAATCAAAATCTGCAGGCAAATCCGGCTCAATGTCCTTAAAATTCCCTACATGAATGGTTACATTGTCGCACTCTGCATGCCGATATGCATTGATCATACTGCGCTTCTTGGACAAATCCACACAGGTCACACTTCCGGCCTTACGGGAAAGAGCACCGGTAATGGCACCACACCCGCTTCCCACCTCCAACACTTTCGCGTTCTTGTCCATGGGAATCCATTCTACAATATTTTCACGAAGGGGAGACAAATGATAGAGAATCGGCCAGCTAGCCCGTTCCTCAATAACCTTTGCATACTCCACAGGAGACAAATCCCGCACAATTTGCAGAATCTCGTCTTCCACCGCGCCGTCACAGTAAAAATCCTCCCCGGGATATTTGCTGTAATCCAGCGTTACATTTCCGATTTTTTCCATATTTTAGTCCTTGCGCCTTCCTAAGCTTTATGCATTTTTTGAAAAAGGAACTACCTTCTCCTGTGCCTTGGTATCTACAACCTCTACCTTAGAATCCATGTCATAATATCCCACGGTATTCTTGTCAGACACTACTGTAAGATTCAATACGTCATACAATCTGTGATACACCTCAAAGGTGTCTCCATTATAACCGGTTACCCCCAAAGACAGAAGGTACTCACCACCTTGCAGACTCATCTTCTGGGTAAAGGTCACATCCTTTACCTCACCTGCCTTAACCGACTGAAGAAATGCCTTCTCAATCATGGAATTGGTGCCGGTAATCTCCGTACCCTGCACATTTTTTACAGAAAATGCAAAAATCGGCGCAGGCAAGGTATCCGTAAAGCGAACTTTCATGTGAACCGTAAATTCCGTGCCCTTGATGACAGCTGTAGTACGCACACCCCTGTCATCAGTCAGGTAGTATTCCAAAATCTCCGCCTGCTTAGTGCCATACTCCAAGGCCTTGGTATTGATTCCTCCTGCCGCTGCCTGAAGCTCAGCGTCCTGAAGCAGGTTCTCACCGCCATCCTCCGGCAATTCATACTGACCCACCAACACACGCTTGTAGGCATCAATCATCTCCTTGGGACTACCTTCTCCCAGAAGTTCACCCTGATTCAACAAATACACTCTGTCGCAGTATTTACTGATACTGCTTAAGTCATGACTTACAAAAATGATGGTCTTACCCATCTTTTTAAATTCTTCAAACTTGTGATAACACTTTGCCTGAAAAAAAACATCTCCCACGGAAAGTGCCTCATCTACAATCAGAATCTCCGGTTCAATATTGATGGCCACGGCAAATGCCAGACGGACAAACATACCGCTGGAATAAGTTTTACAGGGCTGATATACATAATCGCCTATATCTGCAAAAGCCAAAATATCCGGCAGTTTTTCTTCTATTTCCTTCTCAGAAAATCCCATCATGGTACCGTTTAAGTATACATTTTCAATACCATTGTATTCCATGTTAAATCCGGCGCCCAGCTCCAGCAAAGCAGAAATTCGTCCGTTTACATTGACCTGACCGGAGGACGGATTTAACACGCCGGTAATAATCTTTAATATAGTGGACTTACCGGAACCGTTGGTTCCTATAATACCGACAGTCTCACCCTGATAAATATTCAGATTGACGCCCTTTAAGGCATAGTGAAGCTTATGCTTCTTCTGCTTGCTCAGACCAAAAGCCTCCTTCAAACGGTCAGAAGACTTGTCATAAAGCTTGTATATTTTCTGCACATCTTTTACTTCGATGGCTAGGGGTTTCTCTCCCTGAACTTTCATAGTTACCTCCACTGAGCCGATATCCTTACCGGCAGTTTCCCATAAACCTATTCCGGCATCTTGCAGATAACGCTGTGCTTATCATACCAGCGCGCCACCATGCGATTGCGGTCTGCATAAGGATCTTCGGACAATTCCCCTGCACACAAAAACCATGGACGCCATACATAGGCCGGTACCACAACATCAGACTCATCACTTTTCAAAATCTCCAGGCGGGCCTGATACTCCTGATAAAAATTATAGGCCTCACCCGTATGAATATAATAATAAGCTCCATAAGCAGAATAAAATCCTGCCTGATTGGGTTCATTTACAAAAACAAGCAGCATAGCTGCGGCTACCGCCGGATAGAACCACCAATGAGGAGCTCCGGATATTTCACCCTTCCCCTTGGCCCGGCGTCTTTGACAAATCCAGCCCAGAAAATAGAGCTCATTTAACAGCAGCATCAGCTGAAACGTAATCTTAATTGTACACAACATTCTGGCCAAAACCACACTTCCCAGGGCATACAATGCAGGTGTGTAGGTAGCCGCGTACAGACATACAGACCAGACAAATACCAGGCCCGGATAACGGAATTCATACTTGGTTTTTTTCACAATCTGCCACATGAAAGGTGCCAGCAAAATCAGTACAATCACTGTACGCAGTCCGGTAAGCTCCGGAATACGTCTCGCACCCTCCACAAAAGACTGCACAACCGCATCCACCGGAGACAATCCCCAACCTACAAAAGACTCGCCTCTGGCACTGTTACCCGGCGCCAGCACATTCATACAAAATCCCACTGTATATGTAATGGTCACCGGTACAAATCTCCAGAGAATGTTGCGCTTTTTCCAGATAACAAGAGCGAGAAAGCTGCATGTCAAAAGCATGCCCTGCAAGGTAGTCACATAATTCCCGCCAGCTACAAGCAAGGACAACAACATGCAGACTACAAGCCAAAGTCCGGGCTTTTTTTCGGCTTTCATCAGCTTAATCATAGACGCTATATACAGCATAGTTAAGGAGGTCATTCCCACATAGAACACACCGCCGTCATACCAGTAAAATCCCCTCTGGGCTGAGTAAATGAACATTACAATCATGGCTGTAGCGCCCGCCTGTAAGGTCAGTGTGGGCCAAAAATCACCCTCTAACACATTGTGAATAAAGACCCGTACCAACACCATAACAGAAAATGTTAACAGCAAGATCAAAAATGCAGGTCCCAGGCCATACCATTCTTCTCCCCAAATCAAGGGAACCTGAGCTCCCAAAAATATGGCCGTATACGTTCCTTCCCAATGATACCACTCATCTACCGCAGCACTGATGCCGCCTTTGATGGCATCAAGCAGTGTACAAGGCGCCGCAAAGCCATCCTTTACATAGGATGCATAGCCATAATCATCAAACCAGGGAATGGCATATTCACATAATCTAAGCAAAGGCAGCAGCATGACAATCAGCAAGCACACTGCACCGATTGCAATCAATTTTTCATCGGGCTTCCACCCGAGAAATTGACGTAACTTTTCTTTCATATTTTCTCCCGAATCTATCGTTCTACTCTAAAGGACATCTGCAAAATGCACCTTCAGACGCTTGAAAATCAGCGCACCAATACCAAACAGAACCACTGTTGCAATCCAGAAATACATGGTAGAGAAGAAATCCTCAAAAAACCACTGTCTTTCATAAATAGCACTCCGGTAACCATTCACAATGTACACCAAAGGATTTAACTTTAAGATGCTGACCCATTTGGAATCTCCTAAAGCATTAATATCCCACAAAATAGGAGTTGCCCACATACCAATCTGCAACGCAATATTGATAATCTGCGCCAAATCCTTAAAGAACACCACCACCGCACAGGTTGTATAGCACAGCGCCAACACAAAGATAAACAGACAAGCACTGTAATACACCAGCTGTATGGTGTAGATTGTAGGATAATATCCGTAAATGGCTGCCACCACCAAAAGCACCGCCACAAAAAACACATGAATAAAGGTAGCTGCAATGATTTTGATAATGGGCAGGATACTGATCTTAAATACTACTTTTTTTACCAGATAATCATATTCCCGCAGAGCGTTGGTTCCGTGATTCAAGGCCTCATTAAAGTAAAACCAGGGCACCAGACCCGCTGTCAGAAACAATACAAAGGGCACATCTGCCGCAGTCCGACTGGCATTGCCACCCATAATCAAATCAAACACCACGTAGTACATTCCTACGGTAACTACCGGCTGAGCCATTGCCCAAAAAGCACCCAGATAGGAGCCTACATAACGCTTTTTAAAATCATTCTTGGCCAGCTTCCAGATCAAGTGTCTGCTCTGCCAAAGCTCTACAGGAAGCACCACAAATTTATCATACCATCTGACAAAAATAATGCAGGAGGCTACGATAACCGACACGGAGATTACTTTTTTGAGAAGTTCCTCCTTAGCGTCCGCTCCGGGATTATTATGCAACAGAATAATCCCTGCCAATGCGGCCGCCACCACCAAAAAGGCGGTAATTGCCACTTTTTTATTGATTCTCATAAATCATCCTACCTCACTTGCTCTCCAGATATTCCTTCAGGCCGCCCCACTTGGTATCCTTTTCAGACAAAAGAAGCTGCATATCCTCTGTAATAGGCCACTTAACGCCAATCTCGGGATCATCGTAGCGAAGTCCGCCCTCATCCCCGGGATGATAGTAATCGGAGCATTTATAAGCGAATTCTGCATAATCGGACAGCACCAAAAAGCCATGGGCAAAATTCTTCGGAATGAAAAACTGCTTCTTGTTCTCCTCGGACAAAACAACACCAAACCACTTACCAAAGGTAGGAGAGCCCTCTCTTAAATCCACTGCCACATCATAAACCTCACCTCTGATTACACGCACCAGCTTGTCCTGAGGAAACTCCTTCTGAAAATGCAATCCTCTGAGTACACCCTTTGTAGACGCAGACTGATTGTCCTGTACAAATACCTCAGGAATACCTGCCGCCTTGTAGTCCTCATACTGATAAGTCTCCATAAAATACCCTCTGGCATCACCGAATACCTTGGGGGTAATTACTTTCAACCCTTCAATCTCGCATGTCTCAACTGTTATCTGTCCCATTTTTTCATCCTTTCCATACAGTACGAACCATTTATTCGTACATGATATTCATATCCACATTACCTTCAATACCGTCAATCCGTCCCTTGGAGCTATACTGCCACATGCGATAATAGCCCTGGTACAAAGGCACACTGCGGTATTCTGCAAGCCAGATATAATAGTCTTCCAGCTCTTCTACATGAAGGTTGTTCTTGTACCAGTTGCGGCTGGCATAAATACCACCCTCATAACCGGCATTCTCTATCGTCCGGCAAAACGCTTCACAAACCAGCGTTCTGGTCTCTACATCCAACTTGTCCGCACGGCCGTTTCCTCCGGCTCCCTCCGTATCAATAAAAATCGGATACTTGATGTCGTAATCCCTCACCCAGCTAAGCACAGCAGAAGCCTCTTCCACGGCCTCCACCTCATTGGTTGCCTGGGTAAAGAAATACACTCCCACAGGGATT
>JAZQFO010000149.1:0-33295 GCA_045539535.1 Acetatifactor sp. | reverse complement strand
AAGAGCCCTTATCACGGTGCATATCTTGCAGTTGTTGAGTCACTCTCTAAGCTTGTGGCAACAGGCGGCTCCATGGATGGCGCATACCTTACCTTCCAGGAGTATTTTGAGAGCCCCCGTACAGACGGCGCCCGTTGGGGTAAGCCTCTGTCAGCACTTCTCGGTGCTTTCGATGCACAGCTTGATTTTGAGATTGCATCCATCGGCGGTAAAGACTCTATGAGCGGAAGCTTTGAGGATATTGATGTACCTCCCACACTGGTTTCTTTCGCAGTGGATGTGGCTAAGAGCGGCAATGTGATTACTCCTGAGCTGAAATGTGCAGGCAATAAGCTGGTTCGTTTCTATATTGATAAGGATGAGTTTGATGTTCCCGTGTATGAGGATGTAGCTGAGTTGTATGACTACATCAGCCATCTCATGGATGAGAAGATGATTGTATCCGCTTACGCGCTGGATGCAAGAGGTGCAGCAGCTGCTGTATCCAAGATGGCATTCGGTAACAAGTTGGGTGTGACCATTGATGAGGACGTTACTACAGATGATTTGTTCGGCAACGGCCTGGGCGATATCATCGTGGAGGTAGTGGCAGATAAGGTAGCTGCAGTAACTGCTTCCGGATATGATGTGAAGGTAATCGGTACTGTTACTGAGGAGCCCGCATTTGTATATGGCGGTGTGAATATTTCCATGGAGGAGGCTCTTAACGCATGGACTTCCAAGCTGGAGAAGGTATTCCCCACCAAGGCTGAAAAAGGCACCGAGAAGGTGGCAAGCGATGTTTACAAGGCTGACAGCATCTATGTCTGCAAGAACAAGATTGCGAAGCCCACTGTATTTATCCCTGTATTCCCCGGTACCAACTGTGAGTACGATTCCACCAAGGCGTTCGAGCGTGCAGGTGCAAACGTAATCACCAAGGTGTTTAAGAATATGACTGCAGAGGACATCAGAGCTTCTGTGGAGGAATTTGAAAAGTCTATCGCACAGGCACAGATTATTATGTTCCCCGGCGGTTTCTCGGCAGGTGATGAGCCCGACGGAAGTGCGAAGTTCTTTGCAACTGCATTCCAGAATGAGAAGATGAAGGAAGCAGTTATGAAGCTGTTAAACGAAAGAGACGGTCTGGCACTTGGTATCTGTAACGGATTCCAGGCATTGATTAAGCTGGGTCTGGTACCTCATGGTGAAATCGTAGGTCAGGATGCAAATTCTCCTACTTTGACCTTTAACACCATCAACCGCCACATCTCCAAGATGGCTTACACCAAGGTGGTTTCCAACAAGTCTCCTTGGCTGCAGGGCGCTGAGCTCGGCGCAACCTACTGTAATCCTGCTTCCCACGGTGAGGGACGTTTCGTAGCTCCCAAGGAGTGGCTGGATAAGCTCTTTGCAAACGGTCAGGTGGCTACCCAGTACGCAGATCCCGAAGGCAACGTAAGCATGGATGAGGAGTACAATATCAACGGCTCCTACTGTGCAATCGAAGGTATTACCTCTCCTGACGGACGTTGCTTTGGTAAGATGGCTCACTCCGAGAGACGTGACGAGGCTGTTGCCATGAATATTTATGGTGAGCAGGACATGAAGATTTTCGAGTCCGGTGTTGCATACTTTAAGTAAAAACAGACTGTCGTGAGTGCTCACGACACCCACTGTAAGGAGGTTCATTTATGCTGGTAGTATTAGTTCCTCTGTTTGATGAGAATATGGCAGTGAGTGCTTATTCCATCTTTACACAAAAACATAATTTTCTCTTAAATCCTGCCATGCTCGGCACCGGTCAGAATGACGGTGCCATCCGCGTGGAGGGTTTGGAGTTAATTCAAAATATCGGTATTGAGACACTTGCAGACGGCAAGGAAATATTTGTGCCGGTGACCAATATGTCCATTCTGGCTGATTTGGAAAGTCAGTGTGATGCAAAGCCGGAGCAGATTGTTTTCCTGATTGACAATACCATTCCCCCTGTGGAAATGTACATTAACCGTTTGAAGGAGTTGAAAGAGAAAGGCTATAAGCTGGCCATTCGAAAGCTGGCAGTGTCAGAGTTTGAGCACTACAAGGAGATTCTTTCCCTGGTGGACTATGTACTCTTGAACAATCGCAAGATTGCCATTGACAAGGCCAAGATTTACTTTGGCTCTCTTTATCCCAATGCAAAGCTTTGTGCCGGTAATATCTCTGAGATGGAGACTTTCGAGAACCTGAAGGAGGGCGGTGGCTATACCTTGTATGAAGGAAGCTTTTACCGGATGCCTCTGACTAAGGGAAGCAATAAGGTGGCTCCTCTTAAGATGAACTACATTGAGCTTTTGAATATTGTGAACCAGAGTGATTTTGATCTGCAGAAAGCAGCAGACATCATCGGACGAGATACGGCGCTTACTATTTCACTTTTGAAGATTGTAAACCGCATGACCATCAATTCCGGTATCAGCAGTATCCGCCATGCAGCGGCTATGTTGGGTCAGAAGGAATTGAAGCGATGGATTAACACTGCTGTGGCCGGACATCTCTATGCTGACAAGCCCAGCGAGGTGACAAGGCTTTCCCTGCTTCGTGCTAAGTTTGCAGAGAATCTGGCCGAGAGCTATGGTTTGGCACTTTGTAAGGATGAGTTGTTCCTGATGGGACTGTTCTCTGTGCTGGATGTGATTTTGGAATGTCCCATGGCTGAGGCGCTGGAGATGATGAAGGTTACCGGCGACATCAAGAAGGCGTTGGTAGAGCGCACCGGTATTCTGGCACCTGTATTGGATTTTGTAATGCATTACGAGGAAGCTAATTGGCAGGAGGTTTCCAGACTGATGGTCCTTGGCGGAATATCTATGGAAACTGTTCAGAAAGCTTATATGGATACGCTTCTGTGGTATAAGGAACTGACTACTGATAAATAGTTTATAATCAAATAAGAAAAACCTGCATATACTACCAACAGACCAAACTGTTGCGGTTGTGCAGGTTTTTGCAACCATTGGGGAAACCTGTACATTAATTTTGAAAGCGAGGATATGATATGAGTCCTGAGGTTTACCCCTTTGTTGTACGTCCCCTGCCCTATGAGTATGATGCCCTGAGTCCTGTGCTGGATGAGGAGACCTTACGTTTCCATCACGACAAGCATTACAAAACCTATGTGGATAATCTGAATAATGCTCTGTCCGACTATCCACAGCTGCAAAAGATGACCATGTTTGAACTTTTAACCAAACCGGATGAGCAGCCGATGGCAGTGCGCACGGCAATTCATAACAATGCCGGCGGAGCGTTTAATCATGAGCTGTATTTTGACTCTATGAAGGGAAATTGCGGGCAGGAGCCCATGGGGACTTTGGCGGAGGCCATTAATCGTGATTTTGGATCCTACAAGCAGTGGAAGGAGCAAATGAAGCAGGCGGCGGTATCTAAGTTTGGTTCCGGCTGGGCATGGCTTCTGGCTGATGCGGAAGGGAAGCTTTCCATTGTGCAAACGGCCAACCAGGATGTGCCGGATTTGTTGATTTATGCCCCCTTGCTTTTGGTGGATGTATGGGAGCATGCCTACTATCTGCAGTACCAGAATCGCAGGGCGGATTATGTGGAAGGCTGGTTTGATCTGATTCACTGGCGCAAGGTGGCGAAGCGTTATGAGCAGCGCAACATCAGTATGGAACCGTCTATATAAAATTTGCTGAAACAAAATATGATTGAGGAATGACCATGAATCAAATGAATTACCAGAAGGAACTGGAGAAAATACTGAATCAAATTCAGACAGATGTGCAAGCAGAAAGCGGTGTGCAGGCAGAAGGGGGAAAGCTTCCCCGTCTGCTTTTGCACAGCTGTTGTGCGCCCTGTAGCAGTTATTGTCTGGAATATTTGTGTACATATTTTGCAATTACTGTGTTTTATTTTAACCCAAATATTTCTATGGAAGCGGAGTATCGGCACAGGGTGGAGGAACAGAAACGCCTGATTAGCGCTTATAATTCGCAGGGGAAAGGGATAGAGATTCAGATAATTGAGGGAGACTACAAGCCGGAGGCATTTTTTGAGATTGCCAAGGGATATGAAAGCTGTCCCGAGGGTGGAGAAAGATGTTTCCGCTGCTTTGATTTGCGGCTTAGGGAGACTGCAAAGCTTGCCAAAGAAGGGCAGTATGACTACTTTGCCACCACCCTTACCATCAGTCCTCTTAAAAATGCAGTTAAAATCAACGAAATAGGATTTGAGCTTGCCGGAGAGTATGGTGTGGAGTGGCTTCCGTCAGATTTTAAGAAAAAGAATGGCTACAAACGCTCAATCGAGTTGTCAGCAGAGTATGATTTGTACAGACAGGATTACTGTGGGTGTGCGTATTCCAAGGCAGAGAGGGAAGCGCAGCGCAGACAGGACCAGAGCGGAAATTAATGTTGCAGGATTGGATAAATTAAGTTATAGTATGTAAATAGAGCGAAAGTGCCACAGCAGTGGGCTGTGTGCAAGATAAGGAAGGACCAGATATGAAGAAATTTTTAGATTTACTTTCGGACAAGATGGGAGAAGCTTTTGCAGCGGCAGGTTATGATGCTGCTCTTGGCAGAGTGACAGTTTCCAATCGTCCTGATTTGTGTGAATATCAGTGTAACGGAGCGATGGCAGGAGCCAAGCAGTACAAGAAGGCTCCCATTATGATAGCCAATGAAGTGGCAGAGAAGCTTGCGGGAAGCGAGGCGTTTAAGGAGGTTGTGGCAGTGGCGCCCGGTTTCTTGAATCTGAAGCTTTCAGAAGAGTTTCTGTTAGAGTATGTTAAGGGGATGGAGTCTGATGCCAAATTTGGTTTGGACATGCCCAAGAGTCCCAAGAAGATTATTGTGGATTACGGCGGAGCAAATGTGGCAAAGCCTTTGCATGTAGGCCATATCCGTTCTGCGGTAATTGGTGAGAGTATTAAGCGAATCAGCCGTTATGTGGGACATGATGTAATCGGTGATGTACATTTGGGTGACTGGGGCCTTCAGATGGGTCTGGTTATCACCGGTGTGCAGGACCGTCAGCCCCAGCTGCCTTATTTTGATGATAGCTTTGAGGGCGAGTATCCTACCGAGGCACCCTTTAACATGGTGGAGCTGGAGGAGATTTATCCTGCAGCCAGTGCGCGCTCCAAGGAGGATGCAGAATACAAGGCAAGAGCTATGGAGGCTACCTTTAAGCTGCAAAATGGTGTGCGCGGATATCGTGCCCTTTGGAAGCATATCATGAATGTGTCCATTGCAGATTTAAAGAAGAACTACAGCAGTTTGAATGTGGAATTTGACCTTTGGAAGGGGGAGAGCGATGTTCATGATCTGATTCCTGATATGGTCAAGTACATGAAGGAAGAAGGCTATGCATACTTAAGTGACGGTGCTCTTGTGGTAGATGTTAAGGAAGAGACCGATACCAAGGAGATGCCTCCTTGTATGATTCTGAAGTCTGACGGTGCGGCACTTTATAACACCACGGATCTGGCTACTATTTTGGAGCGTATGAATCTGTATCATCCCGATATGATGATTTATCTGACAGACAAGCGTCAGGATCTTTATTTTGAGCAGGTGTTCCGTTGTGCGCGTAAGACCAAGCTGGTAACACCCCAGACTGAGCTTAAGTGGTTGGGCTTTGGCACCATGAACGGCAAGGACGGCAAGCCCTTCAAGACCCGCGACGGCGGTGTAATGCGTCTTGAGACCCTGATCGCAGATACCAAGGCTGAAATGTTCAGAAAGATTAAAGAAGGCCGTCAGATGAACGATGAAGAAGCTATGCAGGTTGCAGATGCAGTTGCTGTTTCTGCACTGAAGTATGGCGATTTGTCCAATCAGGCTTCCAAGGATTATGTTTTTGATATTGACCGCTTTACTTCCTTTGAGGGGGGTACCGGTCCTTATATTCTCTACACAATTGTACGTATTAAGTCTATTTTGGCTAAATATGCAGAGCAGGGCGGCAATATTGCACAGACCACCTTGCAAGCGGCACAGAATGAGTCTGAGAAGAGCCTGATGATGCAGTTGACCCAGTTCAATGCCATGATGCAGAGCGCATTTGAGGAAATTGCACCTCACAAGGTATGTGCATACATTTATGATCTGGCAAATGCATTTAATCACTTCTATCATGAGACCAAGATTCTGGGCGAAGAAAATACCACCAGAAAGAACGGTTTAATTGCACTGTTAGTGTTGACCAGAGACATCTTAGAAACCTGTATCGACGTATTAGGCTTCGAAGCCCCGGAAAAGATGTAGAGGGCACACCAGCCCCGCCATGCAGCCGAGCTTCGGCATGCGGACGGCGTGCTTGCACGCAAGAACGCAAGGTCGAAGCTACGGCTATAGGGCGGGACGCCCGATACGAAATAAACCACAAAACGGCCCGAAGGCCGGCTGCTTGCAGCCAGGGCCGAAGAGCCGTTTTGTGGTTTATGAGTAGGCATGGCGGAGCCTAGGGCTGAGTAGGCATGGCGGCGCCCAGGGCTGAGCAACGCCTTCAGCTCAGGGCGCCACGTGGCAATGTTCTATGACCATTCATGCGGCACCAGGCCGCAGAGAGGAGGCAATATGAAAAAAATATTTTTGACAACCATTTTAGTAACTTTATTACTTTGTTCTGCCTGTAAGGAATCTGATCCTGTAACAGAATCAACAACTTCTCAGGCGGAAAGCACAACATCTTCCGAATCGGAAGTACAAGAACCCACTGTGCAACAAACGATTACACTGCCAAAGGTTACCATTACCAATAAGCAGGCCTATGAGTATACAGAAGACGGAAAAACGCTTTTGGTTGAAGCTTCTGCTGATGTAGTAAGCCTTACCGGGGATGGTTTTGAAAAGGCGGCACAGACTGTTGATACTTTATTCGGAGAGACGTCCTATGATTTGTCTTCTCTGGCTGAAACGGCCAAGGAGGATTACGAGTATAGTAAGGCTAACGGAGGAACATATTTTGCTCCCTATAGTAATATGTCTACCTGTGAAATTGCAAGACTGGATCAGCGTGTCTTAAGTTTAAAGTGCATGACTTATGATTATATGGGTGGAGCCCATGGTATGTGGGGATATTGGGGGGCATCCATTGATTTGACAACGGGCGCAGAGCTTGAATTAATTGATTTGGCAGTAGATTCCTATGCTCTGATAGAAGATTGTACCGAATATGTTCAAAAAGACTTGGCAGAACGTGCTGAGCGTGAGGGACTGTTTGAAGGGTATGAAAATTATGTAACCGAAAATCTTTCTAACTGCAATTGGTACATGGACGCATCCGGCATTGTATTTATCTTTACGCCCTATGAAATTGCACCTTATGCAGCAGGTTGCATTGAAGTGTGCGTGCCCTATACCCAGTTAGCAGAGCATATGAAACCGGAATATTGCGGGATTTTGGGGGACTGTATCGCATTGGTTCAACAAGATGCTCCGGTGTCCTTTACAGCAACTGACAATCAGAAAAAAGAAGTTGTTTTCAAAACCAAGCGTATCAGCGAATATGATGATTTTCGCACTACGCTTAAGGTAAACAAGGAAAAAGTTGTTTTTGAAGATAATGTTTCCTTGCAGAAGGCTTATTTAATGCATAATGCAGATGGAAAGACCTTTTTGCTGTATACGGTGGATTGGGCATCAGATGATTATGAGACTTATGTTTATGACTTAACCGGAGAAAATATCATTCAAACAGGTAGTATTTGGGCATGCCTGAATAGCAGATGCATGGGTGCGGATACGCTTTCTTTGGAATTTAGATTAGATGTGCTGGGTACTTATTTGGCAGATATGGAGTATGTTTTGACAGAAGACGGTATGCTTAAGCCCATGGAGGATATTTATCGGATTGGAAATGTAACAGGACGGACCGGCATTACGACGGTTAAGGAGCTGCCGGTTATCATACAAAATCAGGCAGTGACATTGCCTGTAGGCACCAGACTTTATATTGTAGCTACGGATAATGACGGTGTGGCTTGGTTTGAGACTGCCGGCGATAATGGCGAGATGCAAAAAGGCTTAATTCGCTATATCAGAGATCCGGAGACTTACAGAATATATATTGAGGGATTGGTGGAGGATGAGTATTTTGACATGCTTCCCTATGCAGGATAAATTTCTCTAACAAATTTTAGTCAAAAAATTCAAAAATATGTTGACAAAGTACACAAGCCATTGTATACTAATCAAGTCGGTTGTGAACAGCCGACAAATGGAAGTTTAGCTCAGCTGGGAGAGCATCTGCCTTACAAGCAGAGGGTCACAGGTTCGAGCCCTGTAACTTCCATTGTGGCGAGATAGCTCAGTTGGCTAGAGCACGCGGTTCATACCCGCGGTGTCGGGGGTTCAAATCCCTTTCTCGCTACTGTGAAGACCTGAGGAGTATTTACTTCTCAGGTCTTTTTTGCTTTATAGGAAAAAACTATTTATGTTACGTAAAATATGTAGTATAATAGTATATGATTTGCGAAGTTCATAAAAAGTGATAGGGGGAGGCATATGAAGACACTAAAGAGAATGATTGCCAGCTATATGCAAATTGTTTCATGGGCATTGATTGCTATTACTTTGTGTGTTTATGTGCTTTTACAGCTTTTAAATGAACAGCGCTGGGCCTGCGAAAGTGCAGAGCGTACTTTTTATCAGATGGAGCAGGTGTTGTCAGATAATCAGAAGGAATTGATGTCTTCAGAAGAGGAATATCGACAGACCTGTCTGCGAAATGCAGAAGCCATTGCGGCTATGATAGAGGCAGCACCGGCACAGCTGGATGAGACAGAGGAGTTTCAGAGGCTGGCAGAGCTTTTAGAGGTGGATGAGATACATATTTTTGATGCTACCGGTCGTATTTATATGGGAAGCCATCCGGAATATTATGATTTGACCTTTGATTCCGGCGAACAGATTGGCTTTTTTAGGCCTTTACTGGAGGATAAATCTTTAAAGCTTATTCAGGACATTGTGCCCAATACTGCAGAGGGTAAAATGATGCAGTATTCAGCACTTTGGAGCGAGCATGGAAGTTTCATTGTACAGGTAGGAATGGAGCCTGTGAATGTAATGAAGGTTACGGAGAAGAATGAGTTATCTTATCTGTTTTCTATGTTTCGTGCCAATGCAGATGCAAGCTATTACGCCATTGATGCTGCCACCGGCAAAATAGTAGGAGCCACCAATCTCAGCACAGTGGGGATGCAGATGGATGCGTATGGATTTGAGCCACAGAAGGTACAGAATGACAGAGATGGTTTTCATGTGCGTATTGATGGCCGGATTTATTTCTGTGTGTTTAAGTTAATGGGTAATACCTATGTGGGCAGGGTGGTTTCCGGAGAAGCTCTATACGGAAAGGTGCCGTACAATGCATTTGTGTTAGCGGTATGTCTGATTATTATTGTAATGGCTTTATCCCGGGCTGTAACCGGTTATATGAATAAGTATGTAGTGGGCGGGATTCAGGCAGTCAATCAGGGACTGCGGGTCATTACAAAGGGAGATTTGGACGAATATATTGATGTACAAAGCAGTGTTGAGTTTGCTGAATTGAGTAGTTATATTAACGAGATGGTGCAGAGTATTTTGGCTAGTAACCATAAAATGGCGCACATTCTTAGCAAGACCAACATTTATATCGGGGTATATGAATATAATCGTCAGAGTAAAAAGGTACGGTTTACAGAGTATATTCCCAAGATACTGTGTTTGAATGAAGAAGAAACGGAGCGTTATTCCGCAGATTACAGTATGCTGCAGGAGTATTTGGAGCAAATACGTCAAAATCCGGTATCCGGAGAAGATGGAGTGTATCGGTTAAATCAAGAGACGGAGCATTATATTCGTTTGGAAGAGCTTGTAGAAAAAGATCAGGTATTTGGTGTAGCTATTGATGTGACAGAAGATATTTGCAAGCTGTTAAAGACAGAGACGGAGAGAGATGTGGATACCCTTACCGGATTGTATAATAGACGTGGTATGGAGTACAAATTGGAGGAGCTTTTTGCCAATCCGGACCAGCTGGGATGTAATGCCATTATCATGCTGGATGCAGATGGCTTGAAGGGAATCAATGATCAGTACGGACATGATAAGGGGGACATCTATCTTAAGAAAATTGCAGGTGTAATTAACAATTTTGGTATTAAGAGCAGTCTGGCTTGCAGAATGGGTGGAGACGAGTTTGTTTTATTTTTGTATGAGTATGACGATGAAAAGGAGCTTGTAAACACCATTAAGACTTTGGAGTATATTCAGCAGAACAGTTCAGCCAAATTAGGAGACGGTATAAACGTACCCTTAAGCTTTTCCATGGGATATTGCATGGGGGAGAACAATTTGGACTATTTAAAGTGTCTTAAAGTGGCAGATGAGCGGATGTACGAGAATAAAAGAGAGCGAAAGGCACAAAAATAGAAATCAATATGATAAGCGCCCGGAAATTGCTTCCGGGCGCTTTTGACAAATCACAATAGATTCATTTTATCGTGTAAACAACTGGCACCAGTAGTCGGTTCCGCGGGCGTTTTCATAGTAGCCCACGCCGATTGTGGTGAAGTTTTTGTTCATAATATTGGCCCTGTGTCCGGCGCTGTTCATCCATGCAGTTACCACCTCCTGAGGCGTTTTCTGGCCCCAGGCGATATTCTCGCCGGCGCTTCTGTAGGAAATGTTTTGCTCCTTCAGTGCGGTGGCAAAGGAACTGCCGTTGGGACGGGTGTGAGAAAAACGCTGCTCACATTCTGTTGCACGTATCTGAGCGGCAGCGGACACCTTGGCGTCTAAAGTCAAAGGCGCAAGACCTTCCTTGGCACGCTCTGCATTTACAAGTGTTACCACTTCTTTGATATAGGCATGCTGACTTGTAGAAGAGTCGGAGTCCGTTTCAGGCAGTTCTACCTCCGGTGCGTCTGCCTCGGGAAGATTGGTTTCCGGTGCATCTGTTCCGGGAAGATTTGTCTCGGGCTTCTGGCAATCCGGCAGGGTAATGTTGGGAATACAATTCTGCAGTTTATCTAAAATATCCTGCAGATTGGTGGGGCAGTTAGAACCGTATGAAATAATTACACGGTTACCGTTTTTGTTGGAAATCACCTGTCCAGGTGCGGCCTGTGCGGTAAGACTCTGTCCGCCCAGACATGTAAGGGTTAATGCGGTTGCTGCAAGTAAAGTTCTTTTCTTCATAAGTGTCTCCTTTCGTTTCTTTCGCAGTTGATTTTAGAACATATTACAAAATCAATACGAAAATATTACAAAGTTGTTACAAGGAGTATCATACAGCATTTTTTATTCAATGGAACATGTAATATTTGGAAAGAGTCTTTCCTATAAAAAACATCCCGGTGGTCATACGCCACCGGGATATTCTTGTATGCTTATTTATTTTATTGATCTTCGCCGAACTCTGCGATATAAGCTTCAAGCAGCTTCTCAGGCCAATCGGAAACAGGCTCCAATCTACCGGTGAAGAAACGCAGGGTCTTGGGCTCGTGTACAAAACGAAGGCCGCCGATTAATTCTCTGTGGTCATACAGCCATTTTACACGGTCAATTACGTACTCGGTCTGGGAGAGTGTGAATACTCTGCGGGGGAATGCCAGACGAACCATTTCTACGGAAGCGATATGCTCGGAACCGTCTGCATTACGCTCCTCGGAAAGGGTACCACGCTCCATGCCGCGGATACCGCCGCACAGATACAGTGCAGCTACCAGAGAACCGGCAGGATATTCTTCAGCAGGAATATGGCTTACCACTTCTCTTGCATTGATGTGAGCGCCCAGGCCACCGCCGGGGGTAACCATGGGTACACCGTACTTATCCAGCTCGTCTACACAGTGCTTGATGAACTGAGGTCCCTGAGAGATAACATCCATATCCAGGGTCTCTTCAAAACCGATAATCAGTGCTTCCATTTCCTTTACGGACATACCGCCGTAGGTCAGGAAACCTTCAAACATGGTAATATAGTCTTCCAATTCATGGAACAGCTTCTCATCACGTACCAGGATTCCGCCGCCGCGTCCGAAACCAAATTTGCGGGCAGAGAAATAGATAATATCAAACAAATCAGCAATCATTCTAAGGATTTCCGCAACGGACTTGTCCTTCAAAGATTCCTCACGGATCTTGTTAAAGTACAGGTTGTCCTGAAGCAGGGAAGCATCCAAAACGGTGATAATGCCGTGTTCCTTGGCAAGCTCGGTAGCAGCCTTCATGTTTTCGTAGGAGATGGGCTGTCCGCCGATTAAGTTGGTACCTGCCTCCAGACGCATGTAAGCGATGTTGTCTGCACCTTCCTTGGCGATGCATGCCTTTACCTTGTCCAAATCAATGTTGCCTTTGAAAGGCAGGGTGCTCTTGGTCACAAGACCCTCATCCTTTACCAGCTCTTCCACATGACCCCCCAGACGGGTTACATGTGCCTTGGAGGTGGTGAAGTGATAGTTCATGATAACGCAGTTGCCGGGCTTTACAAAATGCTGTGCGATGATATGCTCACAGGCACGACCCTGATGGGTGGGCAACAGATACTTGATGCCAAACAGCTCTTCCAGCTTGTCTCTCATGCGGTAGAAGGTCTCACTTCCTGCATATGCGTCATCTGCGCGCAGCATTGCGGACTGCATGTTGTCACTCATGGCATTTACGCCGGAGTCGGTGAGCATGTCCATGAAAATATCTCCGTTGTGGAGCATAAAGGTATTAAAACCTGCATCCTTCATTTTCTGAAGTCTCTCCTTGGCGGGGAGCAGGTTCAGTTTCTGTACGATTTTTACCTTGTGCATTTCCATAGGGATGGGTGCACGGTTGTAAAATTTAATTTCAGGCATTTGTATTTCCTCCCAAATATGAATTGTCTTTTGCTGTTACTTATTATATAATAAATCCAATATTTAATAAAATTGATGATTTAGATAGGAGTAATCGAAAATATCGATTGATATGACGGAGGTGTTCCATGGAAATTCGGAATCTGATTTCTTTTGTACATGTGGCGGAATTAAACAGCTTCACCAAGGCGGCAAAGGTTCTTGGTTATTCCCAGTCTACCATCTCTTTCCAGATTAAGCAGCTGGAGAAAGAGCTGAATTGTCTGTTGTTTGAGCGTATTAACCATACCATCACGCTGACAGAAAAAGGGCAGGAGCTTTTGGTGTATGCCCAACAGGTCAGCCATTTGACGGAGGAATTTAAGGAGAATATTTCCAATCCCGGCAGGATAGCGGGATATGTACATATTGTAACACCGGATTCTATCTGTGAAATGATGATGTCCAGAAATTATGCGGACTTTTACCAGCATTACCCGGAGATTACCTTAAAGTTCTCTACAGCAGATACGGATGACATGTTCCGTATTCTGGATCATAATGAAGCGGATGTAATTTTTACGCTGGACAGCCATATTTATGAGCAGGATTATGTGACAGCCAAGGAGGAGCGTATCGGTACCCATTTTGTCACCGGTGCCGATTCACATTTGGCCGGAAAGAAGCTTAAATTGGAGGATATCGTCAATGAGCCTTTTATTCTTACAGAGAAGCGTATCGGATACAGACGAATTTTTGATGAGGAGCTGGCAAGACGTTCCCTGGAGATATCTCCGGTGCTGGAAATCGGCAGAACAGATTTGATTACCCATTCCTTGGAGCAGGGAGTAGGTATCTCCTTTTTGCCGGATTTTGTTACAGAGAAAAAGGTGGAAGAGGGGAAGCTTGTGTATCTGGATGTGGAGGATTTTGAAATCGATATCTGGAAGCAGCTTATCTACCATAGAAACAAGTGGATGTCCAAGCATTTGGAGGCTTTTATCCAGTACGTAATGAGGATGGAATTTTCCGTATAATGGAAGGAATTGCTTTTTGTGTTTGCTTTTTCCATGTGGGCTTGTTAAAATGCATATAGAACATGTACATTGATTTTGAAGAATAAGAAAGGCAAGAGGAGTAAATATGGTACCTTATGTAAAATTAGATGAAATTATGGAAAAGGAAGGACGTAAAATCGGCTACACGTTGTTAGATGAGCGCAATGGTTGTGTAAACGGTTGCAGATGTGGTGTGTCCTTCTATGTGATGGATGAGTACGGCAAGGCATCAGCTCATGATGACCAGGAAGGGTTCTATGTGCTGGAGGGCAAGGGACGTGCACTGATTGGCGGAGAAGAGATTATTATGGAGCCGGGCATGGCATTTATGGTGCCTGCAGGTGTGGATCATGTGATGAAGCGCGAGCAGGGCTATGACTACTGTAAGGTTCTGTGGTTCCACGGAGCAGTGTAGGAATTCTATATGAGAAGGATATTAATTCTGCTTGGCTGGAGGATTCTTGCGTGGTTTGGCACATCCGGTAAGGTTGTCAAAGACAATGAGGCGGCCAACAGAGAAGTCTTGAATAAACAAAAACTATGGCCTCAGGGCGGGTATATTGAGAAGCAGTCCGAATTGGGAGATTTAAAGTTCGGTGCATCCTATACCATGGCATACGGAGGTTGTGGTTTGATTGCGCTTTATAATACCTTGGTAGCTTTTGGAAAAGCACCCTCGTACGAAGTGTTTTTAGAGCTGGCAAAGTCTTTGCAGAAAAGGGGCGTGGCCTGGGGCGGCAAATATGGCATTCATCCCGTTTTCATCAGAAAGTGGTTGAAAAGGCGCGGGTATCTTGTGAAACGAATTCCTGTAACGGAGGAATCATTTGACCAAAATGAGTCAGACTATAAAGTGTTTGTGGTAACGGTAATCAATGGAAATGAGTTGAAAAATATGGTGCACACTGTATGCATCACCAAGAATGAATCCGGTTTTACCGTACACAATGGTTCTTACAGAACAGCGTATCCTACGCTGGCCAAGGCAGTGGCCAACAGCTCCTGGCGGGGGGCTAAGGCAATTTATGCCTTGGGGGTAGGGGATGTACCCAAGGCAGAATAGATATCAGAATAAAGAATTAGATTAGGAATCAGAAAAGGAATATATATGGATAGAAATATTGAATTAAATGAGGCTTTTATGGAGGAAGAAGAGGCGAATCCGGCAGATACCCGCATGGAGGATATAGAGCCTTTATTGGATGAGCGGATTATTCGCGCTATTCGCGAGATGGGCTTTGAGAAGTTAAGTCCTATCCAGCAGCAGGCGATTCCGGCACTTTTGAATGGAGAGGATATTATCGGTCAGGCACAGACCGGTACCGGTAAGACAGCGGCCTTTGGTATTCCGGTGCTTCAAAAGTGTAATCCGGAGCTTAGAAAGCTTCAGACCATTATCCTTTGTCCCACCAGAGAATTAGCCATTCAGGCAGCAGAGGAGCTTAGAAAGCTTGCTAAATACATGCACGGTATCAAGGTGCTGCCGGTTTACGGCGGCCAGGATATCGGCAGACAGATAGCGGGGCTTCGGGGAACCCAGATTATTGTAGGTACACCGGGCCGTGTGATGGATCACATGCGTCGTCATACCATCAAGACAGACTATGTGAACATGGTGGTGCTGGATGAGGCAGATGAGATGCTGAACATGGGATTTCGTGAAGACATGGAGACCATTCTGGGACAGATTCCCGGGGAGCATCAGACGGTACTGTTTTCTGCTACCATGCCCAAGCCGATTTTGGAGATTACCGGGCAGTTTCAGAAGGATGCCCGCATGATTAAGGTGGCTGCCAAGGAGCTTACGGTTCCTTTGATCAGCCAGAAGTTCTATCGTATCAAGAGTCAGGACAAGGATGCAGCCTGCGTGAGACTTCTTGAGTATTATCAGCCTAAGCTGTGTCTGATTTTCTGTAACACCAAGAAAAAGGTGGAGGAGCTGGCAGAGGTGATTAAGAAGGCCGGCTATCAGGCAGAAGGATTGCATGGAGATTTGGCCCAGCATCAGAGAGATGTGGTGATGGGACGATTCAGAAACGGCAGTACCAATATTTTGATTGCTACGGATGTGGCAGCAAGAGGTATTGACGTGGATGACGTGGAAGCTGTTATCAACTATGATATTCCCCAGGATATTGAGTATTATGTGCATCGTATCGGCAGAACCGGACGTGCAGGCAGAACAGGTCGGTCATTCACTTTTGTAAGCGGCAAGGAGATTTTCAAGATTCGTGAAATTGAGAAAATCTGTAAGACTTCCGTGGAAGAGAAAAAATTGCCCGGTGCAGGTAAGGTGTTGAAGGCGAAAGCCGATAAGTACCTGAATCAGGCATGGGAGCTCCATGACCATGAGGATATGGAGCTGATGAAGAATTTCCTGCAGCGCAAGCTGGATGAGGAAGGCTGTGACATCATGGAACTGGCTGCAGCTATGCTGAAATTCCAGGTAGGCGACAAGGGTGAGGAAATTGAAGTGGATGCGTTCCGCACCAGACGTGAGGAAGGCAGAGGCCGTGGACGTGGAGACAGTCGAAGAGATGGTCGAAGAGACAGTCGCGGACGCGGAGATAGCCGCGGTGAGCGCGGAAGATTTGGCGACCGCGGAAGAAGGGACGGACAAGGCGGCGAGCGTAGCAGATTCGGCGGAAGAGATGCCGAGAGAAGCAGACGGGATGGCCGCGGTGAGCGTGGTGAACGCAAATTTGATCGGAAACCGGATAGCGACCGGGGAAAGCGCTTTGAGAAGCGCAGTAAGCGTGAGGAGTTTGGTTCCAGACCTCCCAAGCGCAGAAAGAGCAGCGTGCAGGCAGATTAGTTAACGATACAGTGGGATGAAAGGAGCAAGCCTTAAATTGAAAGCAAAGATTTCAAAAATAGGTCCTTATATCATATTGGGAATCAGTTTCCTTCTGGTGGTGTGTTTAAATGTATTTTGTCATGACCATTGGCTGGATTCTGATATGGCAGCAGAGATGATGTTTTCCGAGCTTTTGGCACAGGAGGGACATCTGTTTGCCACGCCTGACTGGTATTATTCCACAGAATTCAGATTCCTTTATACCCATTTAATTATGGGACCCCTATTTCGGATTTGTGGGGATTGGCATGTAATCCGTGCCATTACGAATATTGTATCCTATGTACTGATGCTGGGGGCATATTACTATTTCATGAAGCCTCTGAAGGTGCAAAAAGGTCTTGTGATTACCACTTCGGCTATTTTGCTTTTGCCTTTTTCGGAGACCATGATGACCCATATGGTTATGGGTAACACGTACATGTTCCATGTGGTAATTGTATTTTTGTTTTTTGGCTTGTATTTAAGACTGGCAGAGCGTGATGTCAAGGCTGGTAAGCTGCGGTTGTGGTTGGAACTTTTGGCATTTATAGCCTTAGGAGTAATCTGCGGGGTGTCCGGTGTGAGATATCTGTTGGCACTGCAGTGTCCTCTGGCGTTGACAGCATTGATTCGTCTGTGGAGTTCCAAGGAGTTTGGAGACTTTCGTCAGAATCTGAGCGGACAGAACCTGGGCGCGGAGTGCAAGAAGCTGTGGCAGAGTGATTCCATGAAATGGCTTCTTTGGGCTGTGGCAGGTGTGGTAGCTGCTGTGGCGGGCTATGCAATCAATGTACTTTATGTTAGCAAAAATTACGTTTTCCAGACCTATGAGGCCACTAATTTTATTGCGGTGTATCAGGGCGTGTTCTGGGAGCGTGTGCAGAATGCATTGGGAAGTCTTTTGATGCTCTTTGGCTATATTCCGGACAAGGGCGTGATTTCTCTCAGGGGCGTGGTAACCTTGGCTGCTTTCGCCATGATTGCGGTATTTGCATATGTGGCAATAAAGGTTCGAAAGAGGCATTTTGTGTCCCTGTTTTTCATCGTAAGCTTTTGCCTGAATGTGTTTGTATTTGTATTTACCACCAGTACCATGGTGCCCAGATATTATCTGACAGTGATTATTTTTGTGCTGCCGGCGCTTTGTTTTTACATGGAGCAGGAGAAGCTGTACTTTGATAAGCTGCTTGTAACGGTACTTTTGGTGGGATGCCTTTTGCTTGCTACGGGTAAGACCGTTCTGTCCTATGTGACCGTGGATAAAAATGCAGACAAGCGTGCCGTGGCAGAGTTTTTGGCTGAAAATGATTATGATTTTGGATATGCTACTTATTGGAATGCCAATATTATCACGGAGCTTACGGATGGACAGGTAGAGATTGCCAATGTGTGGGACCCTGTGAATATGAATTATTTTAAATGGTCTTCGCCTATGAAGTATTATGAGGCGAATTACAAGGACGGTGAAGTATTCCTGCTGCTTACAGCCGGTGAGGTTGCCACGGTGGCGGACGGACCGGTGGTACAGGAGGGCGAAGTGGTTTATGAGGATGGTACCTATACGGTGTATGTATATGAATCTACCGGGGAGCTTATGAGCCTGGTAGGAAATGATTAAAAAAATAAATGAGATAAAAATGATTCAGATAAGGAGACAGAAGTAGTATGAGAATCGGAATGGGTTATGATGTTCATAAGCTCGTGGAGGGTAGAGATCTGATTATTGGTGGTGTAAAAATCCCTTATGAGAAGGGTCTTTTGGGCCATTCAGATGCGGATGTACTGTTGCATGCCATCTCGGATTCTTTGCTTGGCGCTGCAGCTTTGGGGGATATCGGCAAACACTTTCCCGATACGGATGAGGCCTATAAAGGCGCAGATTCTTTGGTGCTTTTGCAGAAAGTGGGAGAGCTTCTGGAGCAGGAGGGCTTTTTAATCGAGAATATCGATGCTACCATCATTGCACAGGCACCCAAAATGCGTCCCCACATTGACAAGATGCGGGAGAATATTGCAGGGGCCTTGCATATCGAGGTAAAGCAGGTGAATGTGAAGGCCACCACCGAGGAGGGACTTGGCTTTACCGGAAGCGGTGAGGGTATTTCCTCCCAGTCTATCTGCATGCTGACCAGTCCCTTTAATCTGACGGCCAGAGAGGTGTCCGGCGGTTGTGAGGGCTGTAGCGGCTGTAAGAGAGGGTAGTGAATCGTATACTGAGGGGAAAAAGAAATGAAATACGTTATTCGATGTCCTTATTGCGGGACCACATACAATGTAGCCACGGACGAAAGTGATGTTACGTTTATGTGTAAGTCCTGTGGTGGACAAAACAGTATCAAAGATGCAATTGAGAAAAAAGAAGATCTTTCTCCGGAAATGCAGGAGATGTTGAAGCAGGCCCGGTTGAAAGCAGCATGGGACAAGGAGATTGAACGCAATCATAATACCATTGATGAGGATGAGCTGCCCATTGAGGAAGAAGTTGACGATTGGGATATATTAAAGATTGTCTGGGCTGTGCTTATATTTATATTGTTCTTGGCGATGTGGGCAGTTGGTCAATCTTTCTAAAGGTGGAATTTTTGGTAAAACCTTTTAGTTGACAAATCCTATGTTTTTGCATATCTTATTAAGTAGGGAATTGATTATTGGAAAAGGCTTGGAACGGAGAGAGTACTTTTGCAAATCTGTGTCAGAGAGAAACTGCCATTGGCTGAAAGCAGTTTTCACAGTGGGAAAAGGAAGTGCATCCGGGAGCTGACTGTCTGAAGGTGTGATTGAGAGCTGATAAATGCTCGAAATCAGACGGTAGGGCGGTACGTGGGCGCGCGTTAAGCGATTTGAGTGAAGGGCAGATTATGTCCTTAAACAGAGTGGAACCGCGGATAATTCGCCTCTGAGAAGGGGAGAATTATCCGTTTTTTACGTGTTTCTTAGATATGTGGAAAATTATGTGTCTATTATTCATGTTGTATGGTTCCATGGGTATATGCAGAAAAATTGTTTTCTGGGACCCAGATTTTTTCAAATTCACGGGTCTGGATAACTAATTTTTATGCATAGACCCAAAGAGTACAAAAATCAGGCAAAAAAACAGTTAAAATTCCTTGATTTTGGGTCTTATGGAAGAAAAAATTCACATAGACCCAAGGCGCTGTTTGAAATGCAAAATTTTAAAAGCGGATTTATTCAATTTGTGAGGTAGTTATGGGAATTATCAAAAATATCAGAGAGGAAATCAGAATCGTCAGGGAACGTGACCCGGCCATTCACTCGGCCATGGAGGTATTTCTGTATCCCAGCTTTAAGGCTATGATGCATTATCGCGTGGCCCACAAGCTCTATAAGAGCGGTCATTATTTCTGGGCCAGATACGTGTCTCAGCGGGGCGTTAGGAAAACAGGTATTGAGATTCATCCCGGTGCTCAGATTGGCAAGGGTTTGTTTATTGACCACGGTCATGGTGTGATTATCGGTGAGACCACCATTATCGGAGACAACTGTACCCTATATCAGGGCGTGACTTTAGGGGGTACCGGCAAGGAGCATGGAAAGCGTCACCCCACCATCGGCAATAACGTGATGGTTAGCGCAGGTGCTAAGGTATTAGGCTCCTTTACCATAGGAGATAATTCTAAAATCGGCGCAGGAAGCGTAGTGTTAAGTGAAGTGCCGCCCAATTCTACGGTAGTGGGCGTGCCCGGCCGTGTGGTGCGTCGCAACAATATGGCACTTCCCCAGGAGACCATGAACCAGACGGATTTGCCGGACCCTGTGCGTGAGGATATCAGCAATCTGCAGCAGGCTGATACGGAGCTGACCAACAGACTGTTACTGTTAGAGGAACAGATTCGTCTGTTACAGCAAATGAATAATGCAGCGAAAAAAGACAAAGTAGAATAGAGAGGATATGCAAATGAGTATGAAAATTTATAACACATTAACCAAGCAGAAAGAAGAGTTTGTACCCATCGAGCCCGGCAAGGTAAGAATGTATGTGTGCGGACCCACTGTGTACAATCTGATTCACATCGGTAATGCAAGACCCATGATCGTATTTGATACTGTGCGCCGTTATATGGAGCATAAGGGGCTGGAGGTTAATTATGTCTCCAACTTTACTGACGTGGATGACAAGATTATTAAGAAAGCCATCGAGGAGGGCGTGGATGCTTCCGTGATTTCTGAGCGCTATATTGCAGAGTGCAAAAAGGATATGGCAGCAATGAATGTAAAGCCTGCTACTACCCATCCTCTTGCAACTCAGGAAATCGATGGTATGCTTGAAATGATTCAGACTTTGATTGACAAGGGCCATGCTTATGCGGCAGCAGACGGAACTGTTTACTTCCGCACCAGAAGCTTCAAAGAGTACGGTAAGCTGTCCCACAAGAATCTGGATGATTTGCAGGGAGGTAACAGATCCCTCTTGGTGTCCGGTGAGGACCAGAAGGAGGACGCATTGGACTTCGTTCTTTGGAAGCCCAAAAAGGACGGCGAGCCTTACTGGGAGGCACCCTGGTGTAACGGTCGTCCCGGCTGGCACATTGAGTGTTCCGTTATGAGTAAGCGTTATCTGGGAGATGAGATTGATATTCATGCAGGCGGAGAGGATTTGGTATTCCCTCACCATGAGAATGAGATTGCCCAGTCTGAGGCTTGCAACGGCAAGATGTTTTCCAGATATTGGATGCACAATGCATTTCTTAATATTGACAACAAGAAGATGTCCAAGTCCCTTGGCAATTTCTTTACCGTTCGTGACATCAGTGAGAAGTACGACTTGCAGGTGCTTCGTTTCTTCATGCTGTCCGCTCACTACAGAAGTCCCCTGAACTTTAGTGCAGAGTTGATGGATGCGGCAAAGAACGGCTATGAGCGTATTGTGACCTGTGTGGACAATTTGAAGTTCCTGATGGAGAGTGCAGCAGGCGAGATGACGGATGCAGAGCAGGCTCTTGTGGAAGAGGCTAAGGGCTTTGTGGAGAAGTTTGATGAGGCTATGGACGATGACTTCAATACTGCAGATGCTATTTCTGCTATTTTTGAGCTGGTGAAGTTTACCAATACTAACGCGCAGGCAACTTCCTCCAAGGCATTTTTGGAGGCACTGAAGTCCGAAATCGTAATGCTTTCTGATATCTGTGGTCTGATTGTAGACAAGAAAGAAGATGCCCTGGACGCTGAGATTCAAAAGCTTATTGATGAGCGTCAGGCAGCCAAGAAGGAAAAGAATTTTGCAAGAGCAGATGAGATTCGTGACGAACTTCTTGCAATGGGTATCGCGCTGAAAGACACCAGAGAAGGTGTGAAGATTGTGAGATTGTAATGCAGATGAATATGTTGGAAGCTATCAGAGAACAGTTTGATTTAAAAGAACAGGATATTCGCAGCTATTCCCCCTTGACGTTGGCTTACATCGGTGACGGCATCTATGAACTGGTCATCCGCACCATGGTAACGGGCTGGGGGAATCGCCCGGTAAATGAGTTGAATAAGCTGAGCACTGCCTATGTAAAGGCAGAGACTCAGGCGGAGATGATTATAGCCCTGAAAGAGGAGCTTACGGAAGAAGAGGCAGAGGTGTTCAAAAGAGGACGCAATGCCAAGCCCTATACCAAGGCCAAGAATGCTACCAGAGCAGATTACCACAAGGCCACCGGTTTTGAGGCTCTGATGGGGTATCTTTATCTGACCGGACAGACACAGCGCATGCTTCAGTTGATTAAGCGTGGCATAGAGCTTACGCAGAAGGGTGATAACAAATGAGTGAAAATTTTATCATTGAGGGCAGAAATGCGGTAATTGAGGCATTTCGCTCCGGCAAAACCATAGACAGACTTTTTATCCTGGATGGCTGCCAGGATGGTCCCATTATGACCATTAAAAGAGAGGCTACCAAACACAATACTCTGGTAAAATATGTGGCCAAGGAGCGTCTGGACCAGATGTCCGAAACCGGCAAGCACCAGGGCGTGATTGCCCAGGCTGCAGCCTATGAGTATGCAGAGGTGGAAGACATCCTGCAGGCGGCAAGAGATAAAAATGAACCGCCTTTCATTTTCTTGCTTGACAATATCGAGGACCCTCATAACTTGGGCGCCATCATTCGTACCGCCAATCTGGCAGGTGCCCATGGTGTGATTATTCCCAAGAACAGAGCGGTGGGGCTTACGGCTACCGTAGCCCGCACCAGCGCAGGTGCTTTGAACTATACACCTGTGGCAAAGGTGACGAATATCGCCAAGACTATCGAGGATCTGAAGAAGGAAGGTTTGTGGTTTGTCTGTGCGGATATGGGCGGCACCACCATGTACCAGCTGGATTTAAAGGGCCCCATTGGTCTTGTAATCGGCAATGAAGGAGAGGGCGTGGGTCGTCTGGTAAAGGAAAAATGTGACATGATTGCATCCATTCCCATGAAGGGTGACATTGACTCTCTGAATGCTTCTGTGGCAGCAGGAGTGCTGGCTTACGAGATAGTGAGACAGAGATTACAAGGATAAATGAATGGTAATTCATTATTCAACGAATTGGCAAGAGGCATATTATGGAGAGAGATTATGAGCTTTACGGACAATTTACAGATGAAGAGCTGATTCACCGTCTTAGGGATGGAGAGGCTCCCGTTATGGATTATATTTGCGAAAAGTATAAGCCCCTTGTGAGAAGTAAGGCCAAATCCATGTTTATTCTGGGCGGCGATACAGAGGATTTGATTCAAGAGGGGATGCTGGGACTTTTTAAAGCTGTGCGTGACTATGACAGCGGAAGAGATGCCAGCTTTTATACCTTTGCGGATTTGTGTATCAGCAGACAGATGTATACCGCTGTGCAGGCTTCCCAGCGCAAGAAGCATATTCCCTTAAATACATACATATCCCTGTACGGAGACGGCACTGAGTCGGTGGAGGGAGAAGCAGGAGATTTGACCAAGGTATTGGCTGATAAAGTGCAGCAGGACCCGGAGGCACTTTTCTTGGACAAGGAGCGGGTAGATTATCTGGAGCGTATGATAGAGCAGGAACTGAGTGCTTTTGAAAAGGAAGTGTTGGATTTGCATTTGACAGGCATGAGCTATTCCCAGATAGCCAAGGTTCTTGGCAGAGAGGAGAAGGCCACTGACAATGCCCTTCAGAGATTAAAGAGTAAAATAAAGAAACTATTATAGAGGATGTCCCGGGACATCCTCTATTTATTATTTATGTTTTAGCTTGTATAGTTGTTAAAAAGGCTCATGGAAAGAGTGTGGCCCATTTTGGTCATGATGGCATAGAGCTCCTGGGCACTTTCCTGCTTGCCGTGTTTGAGCCAGGTTCGTAAGAGGCCGATTAGAAAGCCGCAGATGCCGGATACCAGATAGTCGATTTCTTTTTCATCAGCCTGCGGATAGGCTTGTCTGGCTCTGTGTTGCATAACTGTTCCGGAAAGGGAATTTAACAGGATGTCTTCGCAATCGCTGCGGAAAATGGTTTCCAAAAAGGGGTGATTGTTTAACAGTGCTTGGAACAGGAAGAGCAAAAATGCTTCGTAGTCCTGAAAATGCATGGACTGGGTTTGGTCAATGATATCATCCAATAGGAGCTGGCAGTGGTAAGTCAGTACATCGTTTGTATTGTCAAAAAGCCGATAGAAGGTGGCGCGGCTGACACCGCTGAGACGCTGAATGTCGGACACTGTGATTTCTTTGAATGGCTTTTCCTGCAAACAGGTCAATAAGGCATCCTTTATCAAAAAGGCAGAGTGTTGAACGCGCTTGTTATCATTGATTCGATACATGTTTGCTCCTTTTTGTTTCATTATTTTTGAGACTATTGTATCAAAAAAATAAGCGTGTTACAATGTGAGAGTTCTTTTTGATATATGCTGAAATTGCTTTGGCATAATCGTACAATTTGACGAAGTCTTTTTATAGAAATTTTATAATATCCAGGATGCTTTTTTATTGATTTTGTCAAATTGTGAGAGTAGAATGGGAAACGAATGGTTTTTGCATGATTGCAAAGAAATAAGGAGATAAACATGAGAAGAAAAAGTAGTGTAGTAATGTCAATGGCTCTGTGTGCGAGTATGCTGTTAACTGCATGCGGCGGTACAGAGACTGTTCAGGAAGCAGAGTCAGCAGTTTTGGTAGACGCACAGGTGGCAGGCCGGGATACATTGGTTTTAAGCAATCAGTTTGTAGGTTCTGTTTCTCCGGAAGAGTCTGTTTATATTATCCCCATGGCCCAGGGTAAGGTAACGGAGACCTTCTTTGAGGTGGGTGACGAAGTGCAGGCAGGAGATGTGCTGTTCAAGATTGATGACAGCGGTGCCAAGCTTCAATTGGAGCAGGCGCAGCTTAACTATTCCAATGCCAAGAATCAGGCAGACAGTGCACTGACTACCAAGCAGCAGTCCACCAATGCCCAGCTGGATGTTTCAGTCAGCCAGGCAGAAACTGCATATATTCAGGCTCAGGTTGCCTGGGCAAATGCATTGGACACCCTGGAGACTGCAGAGGATGCTGTAAAGGCGCTTGAAAAGCAGCTGAAGGCATTGAAAAATAGCGGTGTAGCCACCGAAGAGCAGATTGCAGAGGTAAAAGCAGCTTTGAGTAAGGCCAGAGAAGGGGAAGAAAAAGCCGAGATGGCATACAATCTGGCTGAAAGTGCATATCAAACTGCTACAACAGCATATGAAACTGCAAAGTCTTCCAGAGATTTAACTCAGGGAGCCGTTTTGGATGATACCAAGAAGCAGCTGAATACTTCTCTCCAGCTTGCAAGTCTGGGTGTGGAGTCCGCAGAGCTTGCACTTTCTTACTATACAGTGACCACTCCTATTGCCGGTAAGGTAATCGGTAAGACGGTTGAGGTAAACGGTATGGCAACTGCAACCTCTCCCGCATATACCATTGCAGGTGAGGATGCCATGGTGGTAACCTTCCAGGTAAGTGAATCTATTATGAATACTTTGGAAAAGGGTCAGGCAGTTGCGGTGGAGCGTAATGGCGTAACATTTAACGGCGTAATTACTGAAGTGGGTAATGCGGTAAATCAGCAGACAGGTCTGTTCCAGGTAAAGGCTGCTGTTGAGGCAAACGGACAGGAGCTTCCCAGCGGCGTAAGCGTAAAGGTAAGCAGTGAAACCTACACTGCCGAGAATGAGATTATCATTCCTTATGATGCAGTTTATTTTGAAAATGAAGGTTCTTATGTATATGTTGCCAAGGATGGCAAGGCAGTGAAAACCTATGTAACTGTTGGTATTTTTGATGCCACCAATATTCAGATTGTAGAGGGCATTACAGAGGGTGATATTGTAATTACCAGCTGGTCCCCTAGACTGCTTGACGGTGTAGAGGTTGATGCGAAGGTTTCTGAGGAAAATGCAGAGACTGAGAGCGCTGCGAAATAAGGAGGATTACGATGAGTCTGACAAAGCTTGCTTTAAAAAGACCGGTATCCTGTATGCTGATGATTCTCACACTGGCAGTGTTTGGTATCTCTTCCATTTTTGGATTTAAGCTTCAGTTGATTCCGGACATGGAGATGCCTATGCTAATCGTAATGGCAACCTATCCAGGGGCAGATCCGCAGAGTGTGGATGAATTGGTAATCTCAGTGATTGAGGATGCAGGTTCTTCCTTAAGTGGTGTGGAATCTACCACCACCATGTCCTATGAGAACTATGGTATGGTGCTGTTTACATATGAGTACGGTGTGGATATTACGGAGTGTCATGATGAGCTGAGTGCAGCTTTGGAGGTAGCCCAGCTTTCTATGCCGGAGGATGCATCTGAACCTACCATTATCGAGATGAACATTAACAGCATGGCGTGCATGATGATTTCTGCCACCGAGGTGGGTGATGTGGACCTTCTTAAGGTGGTAAATGAGTCTGTAATACCGGAGCTTGAGTCTCTTTCCGGTGTGGCACAGGTTAGTGTAAGCGGTGGTAGTGAAGAATATATCAGTATACAGTTAAATGATACACTGATGAAGCAGTATGGTTTGACCATGAGCAGTGTGGCGCAGTTCTTGGGTGCGGTGGATTTTTCTTATCCTGCAGGTAGTGTGTCTCAGGGCAATCGGGATATCAGCATTACCACTTCTATGGAATATAATACAGTTCAGAAACTTCGGGAGGTTCCCATTATGACCGGAACTGGTCAGGTAATCACTTTGCAGGACATTGCAGAGGTTAATATGTCCAGTAAAGAAGCGGAGACTTTGAGCCGTTATAATGGTCTGGATAATCTGAGTATCAGTATCCAGAATAAGAGCAGTTTCGGTGCTGTAAATGTATGTAGAGAAGTTTCCAAGGCGATGGAGCGTATCAGTGCTGATATTCCTGCTGTGCAGTTTCAGGTGACTTACGATGCCAGTGATGCGATTATGAGCTCTTTGAGCGCGGTGTTTGAGACCTTGATTTTGGGAATTGTGTTGACAATGATTGTACTTTTTGTCTTCTTCGGAGATTTTAAGTCCAGTATGATTGTTGGTGCATCCATGCCCATATCCTTGTTCTTTACATTGATTATTATGAGCTTCTTGGGCTTTTCCATGAATATTGTAACGCTGGGCTCTTTGGTAATTGCTATCGGTATGATGGTAGATGCTTCCATCGTTGTAATTGAGAGCTGTTTTAGAAAGCAAAACGGAGAGCTTAGTCTGAAGGAGGCGGTGGAGCTTGGTACCAGAGAGGTTACGGCATCCATTATTGCGTCTACTATTACTACCATTGTAGTATATTTGCCGTTGGCTGTAATGGAGGGCTTGTCCGGACAGATATTTGCTCAGCTGGGTGTAACAATTGTATTGGCAATGCTGGCATCTTTGATTGCTGCATTGATGTTGGTACCTTTGTTCTTCTGTGTGTTTAAGCCCAAGGAGAAGCATAATCTTCCGATAGATAAGCTGTTAGATGGTGTAACAAAGTGGTACAGAAGAAAGATGCCTCGCATTCTGTACAAAAAGAAAACAGTTATGTTTGTATCGGTGCTGTTGCTTGTGGTATCCCTCGTAATGGCAAGTTTTTTGAATATGGAATTGATGCCTTCTGCAGATGAGGGTATGGTAGGTGTGACGGTTAATTTCCGTTCCGGTACTTCCTTGGAGAAGAAGGATGCTGTTATGAGGCAGTGGGAGCAGATTGCGGCTGAGCATCCGGATGTGGTAGGTTACAGTATTACGGTGGACAGCACCACCGCCAGTATGACGGCCAGCTTAAAGAAGGATAGAGAAATGTCTACGGCAGAGGTTGTGGATGCTTGGAATGAACTTGCAGCTACTATGACGGATATGGATGTAACTGTTGCTGCGACGGGTAGTAGTATGAGCGCTATGATGAGTACCAGCTCTTACGAGATTGATCTGCAAGGATATGATATGGATGAATTACGTAGTGCTGCAGAAGATCTGGCGGACAGAATGCGTGAAATTGATGGTGTGGTAAAGGCAGATAACTCTCTTTCCAATACCACTACCTTGGTAAAGGTAGATGTAGATCCGCTGAAAGCTATGCAATATGGGCTCACTCCCATTTCTGTGGGAATGACCCTGAATAATGTGCTTAGTGGTGTAAGTCCTCTTACGATTACCTCTGAGGGCTCTGAGTATGAAGTAATGCTGGAATATCCGGAGGGACAGTTTGATGATTTAAATCAGTTATTGGATTTGATGATTTCTACCAATTTCGGAACCAATATTCCTTTGCGTGATATTGCAGAGCTTAAGTATACAGAGGGACAGGAAAGCATCTCCAGAATGGATGGTCTGTATTATGTTGCGGTGACGGCTACCTTGCAGTCAGATAAGATTTTTCAGGCGCAAGATGCGATTAATGCATTGGTGGATGATATGGTCTTTCCTGACAGTGTAACGCCGGCTGACAGTATGATGACGGAAATGTTGGTAGAAGAGTTGACTGCTATATTAAAGGCTATTTTAGTTGCAGTATTCTTGGTATTTTTGGTAATGGCTATGCAGTTTGAGTCACCTAGATTTTCGCTGATGGTTATGACGTGTATACCGTTCTCTTTGGTGGGCTCTTTCTTGTTGTTATTAGTAACGGGACAGTCCTTGAGCATGGTTTCTTTGATGGGCTTTTTGATGTTGATGGGTATCGTTGTAAACAATGGTATTCTCTTTGTAGATTCCACGAACATGCTGCGTGAAGAGGGTATGACGGTTGAGGATGCATTGATTGAAACCGGTTGTATCAGATTGCGCCCCATTCTGATGACCACGTTGACCACCATTTTGTCCATGGTACCTTTGGGACTGGGTATTGGTACCAATGCGGTGATGATGCAGGGTATGGCGCTGGTAATTATTGGCGGTTTGATTGCATCTACTGTGCTTGCCATGATTCTGATTCCTACCTTCTATCTGCTCTTAGATAAGAAGAAAAAAGGCGAAAAAGTAGCAAGTGTAGAAAATGTAGAAAAAATTTAAAAATTGTTGTTGACAAGAATCGGGGGATTTGATATACTCATATTCGGTGATTGCGTAAGGCATCCCCCGAAATGCTGCTGTGGCTCAGTCGGTAGAGCGTCACATTGGTAATGTGGAGGTCACGGGTCCGATTCCCGTCAGCAGCTCTGAAAACCCTTGATTTTTCAAGGGTTTTTTTGTGTCTGTAATCAGGAGGGTATCAAAAAAGGTATCAAGCATAGATTTGATGAATATGAAGAAAATATTAGAAGGAAAGGAGAGCATCCGAATTGTGTCAGCCTTTTAGTATTTCGTAAGAAAAATGATGTTCAGGGTAGTATATTAGAAAAAGTGGGAGACAAGGTTCATTTGATAAGAACATTGTCTTTTTTATTGCTCTAAATACGAACACTCCACATGCCTTCCTGCTTATGATAGGTAAGCATTAATGGTCGCAAGGAATCCCCATCGATGAGCTTACAAGTGAATTCCATCGTGTGAATGTAGTTGCTGATCATATGCGAAGAATCCACCTTATAGGCAGCTCCATATATTCTTACGTAAATAGGTTTGATACGGCCGTTTGAATCAAAGCTTGCGATTACTGGGACGATAACATCTGAGGTGCAGTCAAAAGGTGTCTTTGAAATAAGCATAAGATTTATCTCCATAAAAATATTAATTATATTATACAGAACATACGTTCTTTTGTAAAGGGTAAATATTGGGTATATGCATATGGGACTTGATTTGAAAAGAATTTTTTTGTTGCTATAATATACATTGACACCTTGATTGAGGAGGAAATACTTATGGAAAAAGCGATTGTAAATATGACTAACTGGGAGTTGTATGTGTATGATGGAGAATATAACCTTTCCGGAATAGCTGATAATCATCCTATGCTTGGTAAAGATACCAGGGTCTGCTATACTTCGAAGCTTGTACGAAGTGAACTGACTGATGATGTACTAACGTATGAGACGCAGAACACGGTATATGTATGCCCATTGAAATTCATGACAAGACATCCTTACTGCAATGTGGTTCCTGACTATAAGGAGGAGCTGATCCGTAGAGGTGAAAATTCTGATAATGAATTGGACCAGATCATTGCAGCGTCTGCATACATTGCATTGGATAGGGTGGAACAGAATGCATTGGCAAAGTATATCGTAGAACTTCGTATGCTGGGGGATGAAGAACTAAGGAAAATGGAAGAAGTGGAAGCTCATAGAATGTATTCTGTCCTTGCGAATTACGAGGATAGTATCTACCTAGAAGTATCCAATGTAGAAGCGGGGAATAAGTTGGCCTATCACCTTGGAGACTATTTTGGTATTGTATGGCCAAGGCTACATGTAGGAATGTTCCAAGATAGCGTGTTGTATATGTTATGTGCAACGGAAAAGAGTAAGGGCTGTAGTTTGGATTTTAGGTATTTCCCAAAAGGCGTTGGAGATGTGCTTGAGACATACAGCTGGTCCGATAATATTAAGCTAGCTGTTATCAAGAATGACTGTTCCTATACGATTGTATTCAACCATGAGGAAATCGAACCGGGAGAGACGAAGGTCTTTACGCCCAAGACACATACCCAAGGTCTGTTCAGTCCGGATTGTCATAACGGGAAGACCTTGTTTGGAACCGGTGAGGAGACAGAAGAGTAATGGTATTATTGTTAGGAGGAAAATGTGATGGACAAAATATTGGTTAACAAAATCAAATGCAACTTATGTGGAGACATTACCGAAAGCGTACACCGACATGATTTTAAATACTGTAAGTGTGGTGCCGTAGCCGTGGATGGGGGCTTTGATTATTTGAGACGCCTTGGATATTCGAAAGACTTTGAAGAATTAAGTGAATTGGTCGAGAATGAAGGATAGATGTTTGGAGGATCAGGTTCTCTTGAAAACTTACAAGTGATAAATGACATCACGAAATACACCGCCTGCTTTTCTTTTGTAGGAGGTGTATTTTTTAGTTGTCCTGTTATGCCCCACAGGTTCCTTTATTAGTGAACAAATGTCTTGATACAGTACTTTTTCGTTGTAGATGAGAGCGAATGGGTTTAAAATAGGTTCGAAAAATCGTTCGCGAATTTACGAAAAACCAAAAGCTCAATTTTGTTCACCTGTATGTATATGTGTGTTTTGGTGGGCGAAGCAGAGGTTCAATTTAGAATTCGAAATGCATATCAAGAATCAATTGTCAGTTAACCGGCATCATGACTGTTATATATGAAGCTGCATAGCAGCCAAAGGACCGCAGGGCCTTTGCTTATACAGACACAGCCAGTAGTAACATGTGGAAAGTATATACCTACGTATATTCTGCAGTTATACTTCTGTATTGTTCCGCTGCTATTAATAAAAGATTAGGAGGTCTTCCAAATCGGGCTCTATTCTTATATAAGGATCTGAATGGCCATATCCAACCCCGTTATAGATGCATTTCTTGTTTGGGGAATCTACAGCTGTATTCTGGCGGGGAAAAACATTGCCTGCCACCTTGTTAAGAATCCTTGTAACGTTTTGAAGGGGAGTAGCCTGGTTAGTTGTGGGCCCCGCAGTGTTGGTGGTGTTTTCTTCTTGTGGTCCGTATTTTTTATAAAAAGCTTTACGTCTGCAATTCATGTCCAGTCTAATCTTAGAAAGATGTTTCCATTCTGCACGGATTTTAGCTACATCTCGTTTGATTGTGGAAATGGATGCTTCCATGTACAGAGCGATAATCTCAAGGCTTGTACCTTTCTTCAGTTCTTTTTCCACAAACTTAAGACGATCCTTAAGATAATCCCTATAGTATCCTTGCTTCTTTTTCTTTGCTAAATATCTCTCATGATCTCTTTCCTTCCTACTCAAAGAACCAAAAACAGAAGCTTCTACACCAAGAAAAGCAGCAAGCTCTGAATCTCTGTATTTATAAGCATGAATAGTACGCATCTTGCTTCGAATTACCTTTTCTGGTAAGGGATGTAAAAATCCTTTATTAAATTCCAAAATACCACGCATTGCCTCTTCAGAGGAGTTAGCCTGATGGGTCCACAAAAGACCTACACCATATAGGAAGCATAGTCTTTTCCTTGGAGGATTGGAAAGATTTTGCATCTCCTCAAAAATACGCATTCTACGTTTCCAAAGGATGGTGCTGTTAAAATCTGTAGCAGCCTTTTTCTTATCCTTCTTTTTCTTCTTTTTATAATCTTTCCCCAAACCAAATTCATCAATATATCTTTCCGGAATCCATTCAGAAAACATCTCTTGCAGCGTCCACTTTTCATCAGTAATGTGTTTAACCTGGATGATATCTCCGGTTTTTGTATTCACACTTCCGGGCATTCGAAAGAAACTGGTAGGAGGAGTGCTTTCTGCACCCATTCCATCCAGTGTGTCATTAATTTTCTTTGCCATACACTTTTGAAGGAAACGAAAGCCCTTAAGGAGCTTGTCTCTTTGTTTGCTATAAAGGCGTAGAGGTTCTTCGAAGATGTAGATCATACGAAGTCGGTGCCCATACTCAACATAGTTAGGCGCAGGAAGAGATACATTATCCATTATGTATTCGTAGATATCTAAAGGGTGTTTAGAATCATCTTCGTAGTCCACATCGATACTCCAAGCATAGATATTGCAAAGATGGGCAGTATCTCGCTTCATATGGCCGTCTTTTCCTTTTTTGTAGGTAGCAAAAGAGAAGAAGAGGTCTGAATTTCTGTAGTTTTGGATGCTCTTGCCATCTTTTACGATATGGGAAAGATCTGTCCATCTTTCGTATCCGAATTTGGTGCGTAGAAGAAGACGACCATCTCCGGGATGCATAGAAGCAAAGAGATCTGAAAAGTAGGATTGAGATGGGGCTTGGTGGGAAATGGATGCTGCTTTTTGTTTGTGCATATTGAAATTTCACCTCCGTTAATGTCATTTCTTTTATTTGTAAAAAAATCATTTTGCAATATAAGGAAATGAGCTCAAAAGAGGCTATTTAATAAAAAATTAAGAAATTAACACGAAATAATGGGTATTATCGCTTGAAAATAGAGAATTGTCAGACTGCAAACAGGAGGGGAAACTGAAATGAGGGGGAGGAAATGAGGAAAATCTGTTTTGGGAATTGTGCTGTTGATAAAAGGGATATATACTTAAAGAGAAAAGAAAATTTATATTTTATGGGGAAA
>JAZQFO010000148.1:0-16670 GCA_045539535.1 Acetatifactor sp. | reverse complement strand
GATCCGACTTGGTGCAATAGAGATATTCAAATCACGTTCCAGATAAACTTCCATTTCATCAGTAGACAGATTCAAAAAACTTGTCTGCGACTTATACCCGTCCTTACTTAAAGAAATACTGGGATAATATGTCTTACTCGTCGTCACGTATACCATTCCATCTGTATTAGTAATATAATTTTTACCATCCAGACTCACATGGACATTCGGTATAGGTTTCTTGGTATCACTGTCATATACCCTAAGGTAAACACTCTGAGAATTTTCAACATTTGACACCGGTGGATTAGCATACAGTTCTATTGTTGACAAATAACGAGGAAAATACTCTTTAAAAACTGTACCCTGCGCATTATACATAGGTTTAATCGGCAAATCTACAGATTGACTTAATGTTGGAAAAGTCTTAATCTTAGTAAGCGAATAACAATTCTCAAACATTCTTTTCATTTCTGTTTTACCATTGGTATAAAACCCTGATAAATCCAAAGTTTCTAATTTTTTACAATTAGCAAACATTCCTTGCATCTGTACCACAGAGTTGGTACGAAAGCCTGATACATTTAGAGTTTCTAGTTTCTCACAATTTCCAAACATACCGACCATAGATATTACCTTTGAAACATCAAAACTTGTAACATCTAACTCCTTTATTGAGGAACAAAATTCAAACATACCATATGTATATTTTAATTTTGGTGTATCAAATCCTGACAAATCGAGAGTTTTCAAATTTGAGCAACCATAGAACATATCTCCAAAATCCTCAGCATTAGATGTTCTAAAATTAGATAAATCCAAAGTATTCATACTTGTACAATTCTTAAACATGGAATGCATGGTCGTAACCCTTGATGTATCAAATCCTGATAAATCAACATCCTCTAAATTGTAACAGAATGCAAACATAGCAGACATATCCGTAACATTTGCGGTATTAAATCCTGATAAATCGAGATTCGTCAGCAATTCGCAACTAGAAAACATGCTACTCATTCCAGTAACATTTGTCGTATCAAATCCCGACATATCAAGAGTTGTCAACGATTTACATCTCGAAAACATATAATTCATACCTGTAACACTCGATGTATCAAAATCTGAAAGATCCAAATTAGTCAGACTTGTACATCCATAGAACATTGAAAACATATCCTCAACTTTATATGTTTGGACGTTGGATAGATTTAGTTCCTTTAAATTGCTGCATCCACTAAACATCAAAGACATATCTATTACATTTGACATATCACAACCTGATAAATCTACATTAGTTAGACCGTTACATCCATAAAACATCATAGACATATCTATTACATTTGACATATCAAAATCTGTAAGGTCCAAATTGGTTAAATATGTACATCCACCAAACATACAGTGCATATTTATTTCTTTAGCCGTATTACAGCTCGAAATATTTACATTTTCTAATGAAGTACATAAATAAAACATATTTGACATATCCTCAACACACGATATGTCAAATTCCGACATGTCAACCGACTTCAAATTTTCGCAATAAAGAAACCAATCAGAAGTGGAAGTTACTTGCTTGGCCGTAATGATTACTTTATTAATTGTATTTTTATAACTTCTCCAATCAGGTTCAAAATCTGATGTATTCTGCGTACCCGAAATTGTCAACACACCATCTTCCGTCAACGTCCATGTTATACCGGAATCTGTTGCCTGACATACAATATCTTCCCCATTAGGCAACCCATTTTCGCTTACATCACCCTCTGAGATATCTCCATCGGAAATATCCTCTCCATCAAAAGTTTCATTTCCACTGACATCTTCCTCTGTGTCCTGCCCCTCCGACAACTCCGACTGAACATTCTCTGCTTCATTAGCTGAAATCACAGCATTCAGAATGTCTTGAACAACAGATTTGGTATTTGTAGAAGGCGCACTTGCTGCACTGACATAGTCCACATTCGTAATCAGCATCGCCACCACTAATATCCATGATACTACTCTTTTTTTGCTTCTCATTTGTTTTCCCCTTTTCTTCCATATTGATCTATATAAAAGCATTAATATGCTGGATTTTTGAATAAATAATCGTACCTTTTTTAGTATAGACTCCAATATGTGGAAAATCAATATTTTTATACCAATACAATTACACTACCATTTATCCATACATAACTACATAGAAAAATGCCCCAAGCCATACGGCTCGGGGCACTTAATAAGCATCTTATTAGTTGGTAATGATCTGCTCGGTCTCTTTGTCGAATACGTGAATCTTCTCAGTATCCAAAGCAAACTTAACAACATCACCAGGTCTGGAAGTGGTACGAGAATCTACTCTTGCGGTTACAGGGAACTCGTCAAGATCGAAGTACAGATATACTTCTGCACCAAGCAACTCGTAAACCTTGATGGTGGACTCGAATACGCTCTGAGGAGATGCCTCGATGAACATCTCGGAATCGTATACGTCCTCAGGACGGATACCGAAGGTAACGGTCTTTCCGTCATAACCGCCATCGATCAGCTTCTTGGACTTAGCAGGAGGAAGAGGAATAGCCTTACCAGCAACCTCAAGGCTAGCGGTCTCGCCATTTACTCTTACTACAGCATCCAGGAAGTTCATCTGAGGAGATCCCATAAAGCCTGCTACGAACAGGTTCTGAGGGTTGCCATACAGATTCTGAGGGGTGTCAACCTGCTGGATAACGCCGCCCTTCATAACTACGATTCTGGTACCAAGGGTCATAGCCTCGGTCTGGTCATGGGTAACGTAGATGATGGTGGTACCCAGTCTCTGATGCAACTTAGCGATCTCAATTCTCATCTGTACACGCAACTTAGCGTCCAGGTTGGAAAGAGGCTCGTCCATAAGGAATACCTTAGGATTACGAACGATTGCACGACCCATAGCTACACGCTGTCTCTGACCACCGGACAGAGCCTTGGGCTTACGATCAAGGAGGGGAGTAAGGACAAGAACCTTAGCAGCCTCTTTAACCATCTTGTCAATCTGATCCTTAGGAACTTTTCTCAGCTTAAGACCGAATGCCATGTTGTCATATACGGTCATATGAGGATACAGAGCGTAGTTCTGGAATACCATTGCGATATCTCTATCCTTAGGCTCTACATCGTTAACAACTCTGTCGCCGATCTTCAGCTCACCAGAGGAAATGTCCTCAAGACCTGCGATCATACGAAGGGTAGTGGACTTACCACAACCGGAAGGACCTACGAAGATAATAAACTCCTGGTCTGCAATTTCAAGGTTGAAATCCTTAACAGCCTCAAAGCCGTTGGGATATACCTTACATACATTCTTTAAAGATAAACTTGCCATTGGTATGTACTCCTTTCATGAGTAGGTATGTTTTACTTTGATTAAGTATATCGAAAAAAGCACCTTAACGCCATACACCATTTTCACAAATATTTTGCATCTGATTGTAAAAATTGCTTATGAAATTTGGCTTTTTCCAAAAATATTGTCAACTTGTACAACAAAACCTCTTATTCTTAGTCATGTTGACCAATATTAAGAGACTCGTCCAGTTCGTCCTTGAAGATTCTAACATCATCCTCTTCCTCAACCTCCTGGCCCTCACGCTCTTTTGCCTGCTGCTCATAAATCTTTTTCTCAATGGATCTGAAAAACTTGTCATACAGCTTGGCAGACAGATATGCCGGCACACTCAGGCAGAACACAAACAGAATCGGCATGATATTAGGAATATACGGCTGTACAAAGAACCACAAAAGAAACGGCACCGCATATATAAAAATCATCAGCAAGGTCTTAAAAAACTGCGCTGCAGCAATTGCCAGGGCATTCATCATGGTACGACGGATGGTATTATCGAACTTAGCCAGCACAGGCCACACCATGGTAAATGCAAAAACAGCAAAAATACCGATGGTAAACAATAAAAGCTGCACCACCATAGGCACCTCAACGCCTGTTGTGGTCAAAATACGGTAATCTACAAACAAAAATGCAAAGATTGCCACAAAAATCAGCCAGATAATCGTTGCCTGCTTAAAATTCTCCTTGAAGGCCTTAAAAAAGCTTTTTGTAACGTATCCGTCCTCATTACGAGCCATCCTGAGAGCCACATAATTTAAACCTGTCAATGACGCTCCCACGGTCACGATAGGGATACAGCAGACCATCGTCAGTATGGTAAGCCACATCATATCTGCCATCTTGCTTAAAAACGTGACCAAGGGGCCATCGATATCCAAAATCTTCATTTCCTTATCCCTTTCTAAAAATACTTTACCATGGAGGTCACTCTGATACCTCCCACTTCCTCCTCCGGACTCACTGCCGCAAACCCGATTCTGCGGTAAAACTCCACCGCATAAGGCGCCGCCCGCAGGGTCATACAGCTTTCCCCCATCTCATTTTGTAAATACATACAGAACCGCTCCATAAGCTCTCTGCCGATTCCTCTGCGATGATACGCCTCATCTACAAACAGCAAGGATAAATGATTGCGGTTACGCACGGAGGCAGCTCCCACAATCCGCTCTCCGTCCAGAGCAACCATCATCTGATAGTTGCCTCGGAGGAAAGAATGAAACAGCTGCCTGTCCGTGATAAAATCCAAGAAATTCTGAATCCCCTCCTCTGTATAATCCGAAGCTTCGAATCTAAGAAAGGTCTTCCAAATCATTTTCATGGCAGGCTCCCACTCTTGGGGTTTTGCCCAGCGGATTTCATATGAAAAAGTTGCGTTTACAGACTCCTCACTCATGCCAAAGCCTCCGGAAGATGATCCAGGATCCATTCGTAAATGTCTTCCATAACCTGAACACCCACCTCTTCATTGAGAATCTCATGGCGCGCACCTTCATAGAGAATGGAAGACACATCTAACATGCCAACTTCATCATAGCTGTCCATCACAGCATCCACGCCCGCACCATAATTGCCGATGGGATCCTCCGCACCGGACAGCAGGATAATCGGAAGCTCCTTGGGAATCTTCTCCAGATTCTCCTTCTTAAGACAACGTGCCACCAGCTCAAACAACGTTGCAAAACCGTTTACGGTAAACATAAATCCGCAGCGTTCATCTGCATTGTATTTTGCCACATTTTCTTCATTGAACGTAAGCCAATCAAATTCCGACTTAGGGTTCTCGATGCGCTTATTGACACCGCCAAATACAAGGTTATGAAGCACCTGACTCTTGCGCTTGTCACCGCCAAAGCACTTCTGCTCCACGGCCAAAGCTTTTACGCCTGCCAGCTGAACGGAAGAATTCTGTCCGGTTCCCAGAAGCAGTGCTCCCTGTATACCGGTACCATAGCGGCAAATATAGTTGCGAACCATATAAGAACCCAGACTGTGTCCTAAGATAAAATACGGCACACCGGGATAAAGCTCCTGGGTCATTTTCTTCAGACGATGCACATCCCGCACCACCACCGTAGCCGGGTCCTGCTCGCAGAAATACCCAAAGCACCCATCCATTCCCACAGAGCCGCCGTGGCCCAGATGATCTGCACCTGTAACCACGAAACCGCGCTCTGTGAAATATTTTGCTGTCTCTTCATAGCGCTCTATATACTCTGCCATACCATGGGCAATCTGCAAAATCGCCACGGGCTTGCCGTCTGTAAGTGCCTCATCCTTGGGCTCATAACGCACGGCATGAATCTTGGTTAATCCGTCTCGTGAATCAAAATAGAAATCCGTTTTCTTCATAAATCCACGCTCCTTTTCATTTTGCACTATATACTCAGAATCCGCAAATAAAGTTTTTATAAATATTGTTGACTATTCAGAATAGTTAACAGATCTCAGCGCCTGCAGGCATAGCCTTCTCAGGTGTCATCAGTGCCAGATTGCCCTCTGCATCCTCCGCACACAGAAGCATGCCCTCAGACAGTACGCCTGCCAGCTTTGCAGGCTTTAAGTTTACCAGTACCATAACCTTCTTGCCCACCATCTCCTCTGGCGTATAGTGTGCCTTGATGCCGGATACAATCTGTTTTACCTGACTGCCGATACGCACCTGGCTGCACAGAAGCTTTTTGGACTTGGGCACTTCCTCGCAGGCGATAATCTCACCCACCTGGAACTGCAGCTTCATGAAGTCATCATAAGAAATCTCTTCCTTGGGCTCAATATCGATTACATTTGCCTCCTCGACATTATCAGCGCCTTCTGCCTCACCGCGGGCTGCTGCCTGCGCTGCTGCAATCTCCTCTTCCTTGGCCAAAACATCCTTCATGTCCAGACGTGCGAAGAGAATTTCAGGCGCATCTGTCACCTTATTACCGCTTTCGTACAGACCAAACTGCTCCAGCTTGTCGAAGTCGCGCAGAGAAGTATTCAGCTGAGCTGCAATTTTCTGTGCTGTCTCAGGCATAAAGGGCTCTAAGAGAGACGCACCAATCACAATGCCCTCTACCAGATTATAAAGCACGGTAGACAGACGGTCTGCCTTAGCCCCATCCTTGGCAAGTACCCAGGGCTCGGTCTCGTCGATATACTTGTTGCAACGCTTAAAGATACCAAAAATCTCTGTCAAAGCATCTGCCACACGATGGGTCTCCATCTTCTCTACCACCTTAGCGTAGGTGCCGGTGATGGTAGCTTTCAGATCCTCATCCACAGCGTCAACAGCGCCCTTGTCAGCCACCACGCCGCCAAAGTACTTGTTGCTCATGGAGATGGTTCTGTTTACCAGGTTACCCAAGGTATTGGCCAGATCAGAATTGGTACGCTCTGCAATCAGCTCCCAAGTCACATTACCGTCATTGTCATAAGGCATCTCATGAAGCACGTAATAACGCACCGCATCCACGCCAAAGAAGCTTACCAAATCATCTGCGTACACCACATTACCCTTGGACTTACTCATCTTGCCGCCGCCGGTAAGAAGCCAGGGATGACCGAAAATCTGCTTGGGCAGGGGCTCACCCAGCGCCATCAAAAAAATTGGCCAGTAAATGGTATGGAAACGAATAATATCCTTACCAATCAGATGCAAATCAGCAGGCCAAAGCTTCTTGTACTGGTCCGTGCTGTTGCCGTCGGTGTCATAACCAATACCGGTGATATAGTTGCTCAGTGCATCCAACCATACATACACCACATGGTTGTCGTCAAAATCAACAGGAATACCCCACTTAAAGGAGGTACGGGATACACACAGATCCTGCAAACCGGGCAGCAGGAAGTTGTTCATCATCTCGTTTTTGCGGGAAACAGGCTGGATAAATTCAGGATGCTCATTGATATGCGCAATCAGTCTGTCCGCATACTTGCTCATCTTGAAGAAGTATGCCTCCTCCTTGGCAGGCTTTACCTCTCTGCCACAGTCAGGACACATGCCATCCTTAAGCTGGGACTCGGTCCAGAAGGACTCACAGGGAGTACAATACAAGCCCTCATAAGAGCTCTTATAGATGTCGCCCTGGTCGTAGAAGCGCTTGAACATCTTCTGAACCTGCTTCTCATGATAATCATCCGTGGTACGGATAAACTTGTCATAAGAAATGTTGAGCATATCGCACAGACCACGGATAACGCCTGCCACATCATCTACGAACTCCTTGGGTGTAACCCCTGCCTCCTGCGCCTTCAGCTCAATCTTCTGGCCATGCTCGTCAGTTCCTGTCTGGAAAAATACCTCATAGCCCTCTTTTCTCTTAAATCTGCAGATACTGTCCGCCAGCACAACCTCGTAGTTGTTGCCGATATGAGGCTTACCAGAGGTGTAAGCAATGGCGGTAGTAAGGTAGTATTTACCTTTGTTTTCCATTTTATATCTCCTTTCTATTGACCGTGGGGTGATGGGTAAAAATTTTTCAGGCTTAATTCTTGACTTCTCGCTAGAATGTTCTCAGCTCAATTAAATCACATTCTGTAACCACTGAAATTGGGCATATACAGATTTTTTTCTTCAAAAAAACCCAAAAAGAAGTAATTTCCCCAGTTTATCAACCCATTTTATACTACTTTTGGGCACATATGAAAAAATCCTCTATTTATACCCATATTTTGAAAATATTCTGGGCGTCTAGGCATACGAAAAGCCCTCCCTATGCCCAAAATAGATTTTTAAATTGGATACAAAACACTCAAAGTTGAAAATAATAAATAAATTAACACCTAAAAAAGCCCGTCTCCTCCCCACATTATTATGTGTTTAGAAGACGAGCATACGCCCGTGTTACCACTTCTATTCATCCGGTTCTCGCAAACCGGACCTCATCGGGTCAGTAACCCTGTCCGCTATAACAGGCGGAACCTGTCGCAATCTTACCGAGGAAGCAACTGCCGGCAGGTTCCGTTTGGAGCCCTGTCGCAATCTTACCTCTTACGGTTCGGTGCGCCGCTCAGGAGCCATGTTCCACAACTCTTGCCCCATTCCTCTCAGCCTTGCGCGCGCCTCAAAAACGCCGTGCCGGAATGTTCTCTGTAGAGTGTCGATGCTGTGTACTCTCTCCATCATCGCATTTTGATATTAGTAGAATCATAGCATAAAATTGGTGAGGCGTCAACTAGCGGCAAGAATGATAAGCCCTCTAAAGACGTCTATCAAAAGAAAAAGAATCACTTCATACAAATCACATTATTCTTTATAGCATTTTCCAACCATTCAGCGGCATAACATATTTTTGCACGATCTGACTTAGCATCAGTCTTTAGTTCCTCAAAAAATTCCGTTCCATCCACAATGGTTCCCGGAGCCTCCTCATCATAAACAGTAATTTTCATAGGATGTGCTTCCACATAACTATATGTGACACGTATTCTTATTTTAGAATTCGCCCATACAACATAATAATACGTGTAAATTTTCTCTCTTGCAGAAATTTTTAACCCATATACGATTTCTAAGAATTTGAAGTTCTTTTTAATCAATAAATAGATTCTCATTTACATCCCCCATACATTATAGATAGGTTATGAATAAACCGACTAATTTCTGCACGTATATCCTCTAAGGTCTCGTTCTGAAAGACCCTATACTTCCGGCTGATTGGATTAAATGAAATAAAAGTAATATTTTCCAAGAAGGAAGCTTTATACTCATCTATTTCAACTAAATTACCGTTAGTATCCGTAAAATCGATTTGCAATGTTGCAGTATATCCATCAAAGTGTTTATTTAGCCATTTGTCCACCGTATCCATCCAACGGTGTACGCAAACAGTATAATTCCAGTTATATAATTTAGATATACTTAAGCACAGGCAATCCATTTCACTTTTAAATTTTGATAATTGCTGGTCTTCGAATTTTTGAATATCTGCCAACACGTGTTCATCTATTTCATGATATTTTTTGTACACAATTACCTCCGTCTTAGCCACCTAAAAAATTTCTTCTCAAACTGTCATAGAGGCAGTCCACCTATAGGTTACAATATTACTAATAGCCTCTCACCTTCTTTTAGGTAATCTATATTTTCTATTCCACCATCGATGGCATATGAACACAATACCTATCTCCAAAACAATTTCGATGATGTAGAGTATCATAAGCCACCAATAATGTAATAGATATACGATAGCAATGCTACATATTAAGTGAATTGTACAACATATAAACACATAAAAAATCCCGCACATATCCTTCCTTCTATCTACCAAAGATATGAGAACAGTGATGCAGTAAATAATGCCTATTCCAATTAGCGGAGCTCCATCATATTTATTTACATAAAGAGTATATATACCTGCCAAAATAAAATTTAATCCGATAAACCCCTCAGACAAACAAATTATCAAAATATTTTCTTTTAGATGAGGGGTATTCCTTTGATTAGCCTTTGTATCGTATTTTTTTTGCATGCAATACTCCTTTAAACATTACTTCCCATTCGTTTTCTACGGCAATAGTTACCCATATTTCCGACTGCTCCGGTACCTATTGTACGCAAAGTTCCTTCAATTACTGCCGTCTCTGGTAGGGGTGGTATCTGCCGTCTCCACAGTGACAGAAGGCTTGGTCCACTTATAGGGAGCAGCATCTATGGTCAGCTCGAAGCTGCCATCCTCCAAGATGTTGTAGTCATTGGCCACATTACCTTCCTCTGAGGCAAGTCCCTTGAACACCCCGATTAGCGGTCTCTGCTTTCGTAGAGGCAATCTACGGTAATAGGATTTCAACCATTGTTTCTTTTGGCCTCTAAGTGCAAAAGATTATCCAGCCAAATCTCATCCTCTGATGATTTTGCTTGTTTTAAACTAGCCTCAAATGCATCATTATAACCTCCAGCTTTGTAGTTCGCGATACGCTCTAATATGCAAATAGCCCCTGGCCAATTTAAATCTTGCAACCATTCAAACAGTTCCATTAAGTAAGGTCCTAATTCTTCATCTGTCTTGCCTGACAAAATTCGCGCGCAATTACCCCATACATTTTTATCATGTTTGTCATTTATTGGCTGCAGAAACTTATCTATAGAGCCAATTTCATTTGCTAATCTACGCCCTTTTTCTTGTATATCTATTGAATTATTCCAATCTAACATATCATAAATTTCATCAATTTTTTCCACACTAATAACCTCCTACATACTTAACGACAATTGCCTTTAATGCCCTTGTCCAAAACGAATCACTTCCTGCTTTAATCCATGCCTTCATTGATGCTTTTGTGGGACGTGCACTGATATGATCATTACCATCTGGGTTTGCACACAGTATGCCTGTTTTATTGACTTCCAAGTATGATGTTGCCCTTTTCGGAATCCTCTTGATTACCATAACGCAACCTTGTGGTATTTGTCAATGTTGCTGATTGCTGTTATCTTCGCATCATCGCGCTATTCTCGCGAATAAAAAGGGACCGCTGTACCACAGCAGTCCCGGACGTTTTATAACAAAATCTAGATTCCATCCACCACCAGCGCAGCAGAACCATACGCCTTAATCGGATTACCGTTCTCATCAAACTCCGTGGTGTATCTTACATGGAAGGGCACCCTTCCCACAGTCAAGGGAATCACAGCCTCCAGAGACTTCTCGCCCTCTGCAATCCGGCGGTGCCAGTCCCGGTATTCGTCAGCTACCTCAGGCGGGAAAATGCCCATTTCAATAGCGCTGTCCGGATAGTTGGTAAGAAGTGCCGGCAAGCCCAAATCCCGCATACAGCGAAAGCAGGGACGCATCTCCTTGGTAGCCACCGTGTACTCCCAATAATAAATATTAACCTGTTCACTGGCAGCTTTGAAGCGTCTTTCGCTATCCAGAATCTCTGCGTAACGCTTCTTCTCAGAAGTAACATTCCGAATCATGGCATAGAACAAAACGCTTGTATCGCTCTTGCCAATCATACGCACTGTAGAACGGATACAGATACGTTCATCACCACAGCAATCCGAGGTCAGATTCCGCCAGGTCTCACATTCCTCTTCATCCATTGATAAAACAGCACGCTCCAGTGTATCGATATAAACCTGCCTATTTTTCTCATCAAATACATTCAAAAATTCAGAGGTAATCAAATCTTTTTCGGATTGATTCATGCAGATTTCCTGCAAATATTTTTGATTCACACGAAGAATCTCAACCTGTCCTTCACTGTATTCAAAAATAGCTGCTCCACCCACATAATTACTGAAAATCAATGTTTCCTGAGACTTAGGATCCCAGAAATCGCAGGCATTCAATGTATCAATCAGGCGCATCTGGGGCACCGTAGCACCCACTCGGTTACATCGGATTTTCTCCTCATATTCCGGCTCCGGAATAGGTCTGGAGTACAAGTAGCCCTGAATATAATCGCAGCCGATACTACGCAGAAAGTCTGCCTGCTTGATGGTCTCCACACCTTCTGCAATCACCGGAATACCCAACCATTTCGCCATGCGTATAACAGCGCTGAGAATCGTGCCGCCCCGGTTGCTCTGGGCGTCTTCCTCCAAAAACAGCATGTCCAGCTTGATAATATCCAGCTCAATATCCTTTAAAACATTCAAGGAAGAATACCCGCTTCCAAAATCATCCATTTCCACCAGGTAACCGCATGCATGCAGCTTCTTAATCACTTCATTGATATGCACGCCGGTACCCATGGCAGCGGTCTCCGTAACCTCCACACGAAGATACTTGGCTTCCACGCGGTAACGCTTACGAATCTCCTCCAGGCGCTCCACAAAATCGTCCAAAAAGATATCGTGCCTGGAGAAATTAATGGAAACCGGTACCATATGCAGACCCTCGTCCATACATTTGCGCAAAAATTTACAGACCTGGGTAAACACATAGAAATCTAACTTGGTAATAAACCCGTTATTTTCAAAAATCGGAATAAATACCCCCGGTGAAATCAGCCCGCGCTCCGGATGTTTCCAGCGCACCAATGCCTCTGCACCCACCAACATTCCCGTGGAATGGTTGTACTGGGGCTGATAGTATACCACAAACTGCTCCTGCACCAGAGCATTCTCCATCATGCCTGCAATTTCCTGCTCGCTGAGCATGTCCTTGCGAAGCTCCTCCGTAAAGTAATTGTATTTCCGGGCATAGCTGCCTTTTATACCGGAGTTGGCCATCACCGCTCTGTCAATCATACTTTCTACAGAAATTCTCTCAGATCCGGTCACGTAAATGCCCACATTGCAGGACACCGCAATGGACGCATCATATTGACCCACAGCCTTCAGCACCCGCTCAATTTTCTCCTCCATGGCGCTGCCGGTATTCTTGGTAAAAACAATGAAATGATCCGCTTCTGCCCTGCAATAAATGTCTCCCGGAAAAGCATTTTCCGCAATGATATTTGCAATATATTTCAGCAGGCCATTGCCCTGGGACACGCCAAACACCTCATTAATGGCCTTAAATCGCACCACGTCAAAACAAATAATGGCATAACCGCCGGCTGCCGCCCCCTCTTCATCTTTCTGTAAAATATGTACCACACGTTTACAAAATCCCTTTTGATTCAAAAGCCCGGTCAGATCATCATACTCAGCCATCCTGATGTAATGGTCATTATTTTGCAGCTCCCTGTCCATATGTGTCAGCACAATACTCACCATTTCTCCCGGAACCGGACACACAAAACCAATGCGATACCATGTTTCTTCACCGGTTTTGTCCTTCAACCAACATTCTATAAAACAGGCATGGGGCTCCTTGGCGTGGGTAATCTCATAGAGTTTCTCATAAAACTCATCCAAAACTTCTCCCGAAGCAATCCCTTCCGCCTCCAGAATTTCTCCCAACGACCGCTCATCGAACGCTGCCTCAAAATGCTCACATAAAGAATCCGGATACTGATAAGTATCCTTTTGGGCATCATATACAATCAAAATAGAATTCTTTGCCATAAGTACATCCTCCCACTGAAAATCCGGCTGTGTTCTTATGTAGATATTGATACGCGAAGTTTACAGATATTATATCAAATTTACAGAATATTTGCAATACAATTACGGTTCAAGGGAAAAGGGCAAAATGTTGACACTTCATTCTTCTTCAACACCTAATTGACCCTGTCAATCTCTAAAATATAATAAAGGGTTGTAGGATCATCCTGTGCCAGAATTTCTTCATTACTGCAATACTCAATGGCTTCCACTGTAGGCTCTGATAAGTCTGCCCCTAATGGTCTTGAATATCTTATTTTATAATACCCCTCTTGAACAATGTGTATTTTCATAAACGTAATTCCATAAAATGGACTTACATCATTTGAATCATACTTATAAACTTCGCTTCTGCTCATTCCAACTTTTATATTATCCGCAAACGCTTCTTTGGTTTTATAATTTCCCAAAATATGCGTCCGCGCGATTTTCATTTCATCGTTTAAAAACAGATAAACGTCCTTCCCATCATCTTGACGCAACACAACATAATACCCTTGATGCGTCTTCCTCAAGCATTCCACTTCATACAAGTTATCCAGCTCCGCAAATGTCATGCCACCTATGCTTATATTATACTGAATATCTTGTATTTCCTCACTTGTATACTGTCGGGTAATGAGATCATCCTTACTATCTGTATTATTGTATCGTAGTACATCTCTCCCACTATAAAACCATACAAATACTCCGGCACCAATTAATGCAATTAATACTGCCGCAGCTCCAATTAAGACTTTCTTTTTCATTGACCCTGCCATTTAATTCCTCTCTTACACTTTTATTGCAACCAATCCCTATATTCCTCCACAATATACCTGGCATATCTCGTAGCCTGCCGCTCCCGCCCCACATCCGTAAGTTCCAAACCATTCACCCACTGAAAGTAATGCGTCAGTTCATGTGCAATTGCTACAAATATCGCCATCTGTGCATCCTCTTTGCCAAGCTCAGCCTTTAACTCCTCATAATCTCCGGCGGCAACTCTGATATATGGTTCCACATCATATTCAAACGGCTCAAAAAAGGTACCAACCACGTCCTCACCGTCCATGGCTCGAATAAACTTGGTAGCTTTAACATACACAGGCACTCTCATGGGAAAATAATATTCTCTTCTCAGCCACTTTGCAAAATCCTTACAAGCCTCTTTAAACTCCGGGTGGACATCTGCTTCATACCGAAACCGCAATCCTTCCCGCCCACCGCTCCCTATATTCTGTTTCCAATTCTCAATCGTCCAGATATGCATGCCGAATTCCTCTTCCCGTATACAGAATTATTCTTCAACTTGTACTTGATATCTCTGTCTATCTGTGATATTATAATCGAACAGAAGTTCGCTTTTAATAATATGGAGGAATAGACTATGGATACTTTTACAGAGGCATTATTTGGACAAAGCACACAAAAAATACCTGCAGAATATGATTGGTTCGCACCCTTAATCGGTGATTGGGACTTTGATTACTATGATGATAAGGATTCTCCTCGTCACGTTGAGGGCGAATGGATATTTAGAAGAATATTGAACGGAGCCGGTATTGAAGACATGTTCATCTGTCCATCAAGGCAGACCTTGCATACCAATCCGCAACCCGATGGCGAATATGGTTTGGCTGTCCGAATGTTTAACCATACTACCAAATGTTACGACATGGTCTATGCCTGCGAAAGATATATGCGCAAACTCCAATTCAAATTGGAAAATGACAAATTGGTCGGTACCGTATTAGACCAGCCCGATAAAAAATGGGTATTCTCCGAAATAACCGAAAACACATTCCACTGGCAGAATATAACCGTTCTGCCCAATAACGAATGGAAAATCAACAGCAATGTTTATGCGAGACGTAAGCAGACCCAATAACCCCTGAAAGGATTTAATAAATTGATTCTTAAAAAGATTTTATCGCTATTATTAATATGTACCCTTCTTTTTACCGCTTGCGGAAGCAACGAATTGAGCCAGCCTCAATCCACTGACTCACCATCCGTGGAAGTTGCCCCATCCGAAGTGTTCCCTAAGCCTTCTGAAACTGTGCCTTCCGCGGCTGCATCTTCCGAAGCTTTACAGACCACTACGGATAGCACCGTGCCTGCCCCTCAGACCGCCATGGAATTTGTAATCTCCATGGGCACCGGCTGGAACTTGGGCAACAGCTTTGACCCGGTAGACTGCACATGGCTCACTGACGAGATGGCATACGAAACAGCCTGGGGCAATCCTAAGGTTACCAGGGAGCTTATCCATTTTATCAAGGAGCAGGGCTTTGACACCATCCGCATCCCTGTGACCTGGACCAATCACCTGGGCCCGGCACCGGAGTACACCATCAGTCCCCACTGGCTGAACCGTGTACAGGAGGTGGTAGACTGGTGCATGGATGAAGATTTATATGTCATTCTTAATATCCACCACGAAAGCAGCTGGCTGACCAAAGCCTCCACCGATTACGAAGGGACCATGGTCAAGTACCGGGCTATCTGGAGCCAGTTGGCCGCACATTTTGGCGATTACCCGGACAAGCTTCTCTTTGAGTCCATGAATGAAATTGGTTTTGATGACCTTGGTGCAGAACAGGGCTGTATGCTAATGAACCGTATCAACGCTGAGTTTACGGATTTAATCCGCAACTGTGGCGGCCAAAACGCCACCCGATATCTGATACTTGCAGGCTACTGGACCGATATTGATAAGTCCTGCCAAGGCATCCTTATGCCCCAGGACGACAGAGTCATTCTGTCTGTCCACTACTATTCTCCCGCGGACTTCGCCATAGCGGAGGCCGGCACAAGCTGGGGTTATCGAAATACCTGGGGCACCGAAGAAGACTTTGCCTATATGGAAGGCCAGTTCGAGAAACTGAAAACCACCTTCCTGGACGCAGGCACCCCCGTCATCATGGGTGAATTCGGCTGTATCATCAAGGACAAAGACCCGGCCAGCCGCACGCTCTACCTGACATCTGTGGCCAATTACTGCCGTGACTATGGCATCTGCCCCATCTTCTGGGACAACGGCGAAGAAATCGACCGCACCAATTTACAATGGCGCACCAATGGACTAGCCCAAATGCTAGTCCACTAGATAATTGCTCCTTAAATCAGTACCCAGGAATCAAACCATTTCAGATACTTTTCTACGAAAGCACTGTCCACAGGCTGTCCTGCAATTACCGGGTAGAACAATAGGAACAATACAAACACAGCGCATCCATAGCCTATCAGCAATGTCATAAACTTCTTTTCAGACATATTATTTTTCATCTGAAGCAGGCTGTATGCAATCATCAGCACCACAAAAGGGACGCTGGGGAAATAATGGTAAATAAAGGTGAT
>JAZQFO010000147.1:0-13718 GCA_045539535.1 Acetatifactor sp. | reverse complement strand
AAATTTACTGAAGGTAACTGCTATGGTCTTATTGGTGCAAACGGCGCCGGCAAGTCCACCTTCCTTAAGATTCTCTCCGGCAAGCTGGAGACCACAAACGGTGATGTGGTTATCACACCCGGGCAGCGTCTCTCCGTGCTGGAGCAGGACCACTTTAAATACGACGACTGCGTGGTAATGGACACTGTTATCATGGGTAACAAGCGTCTCTATGAGATTATGAAGGAAAAAGACGCAATTTATGCAAAAGAGGATTTCTCCGATGAGGATGGTATCCGTGCCAGTGAATTAGAGGCAGAGTTTGCAGAGATGGACGGTTGGGAGGCTGAATCCAACGCTGCTATGCTCTTAAACGGTCTTGGTATCGATACTGAGTTCCACTATTCCACCATGGGCGATCTGGAAAGCCCCATTAAGGTAAAGGTGCTGCTTGCAAAGGCATTGTTCGGCAACCCCGACATTCTGCTTCTCGACGAGCCTACCAACCATTTGGATCTGGATGCGATTGCATGGCTTGAGGACTTCCTCATTGACTTCGAAAACACCGTTATCGTTGTCAGCCATGACCGTTATTTTCTGAATAAGGTCTGCACCCATATCGCAGACATCGACTACGGCAAGATTCAGCTTTATGCCGGTAACTACGACTTCTGGTATGAGTCCAGCCAGCTGCTCATCAAGCAGATGAAGGAAGCCAACAAGAAGAAGGAAGAAAAGATTAAAGAGCTGCAGGAGTTCATCTCCCGCTTCTCCGCAAACGCTTCCAAGTCCAAGCAGGCTACCTCCAGAAAACGTGCTTTGGAGAAAATTGAATTGGATGAGATCAGACCCTCTTCCAGAAAGTATCCTTATATCGACTTTAGACCTGACCGTGAAATCGGTAATGAGGTTCTGACTGTAGAACATATTTCTAAGACCATCAATGGTGAGAAGGTTCTGGATGATGTATCCTTCGTAATGGGACATGATGATAAAATTGCATTCGTTGGAAGCAACGAAATCGCTAAGACCACTCTGTTCCAGATTCTTACCGGCGAGATGGAGCCCGATGAGGGAAGCTACAAGTGGGGTGTTACCACATCTCAGGCTTACTTCCCCAAAGATAATACTGCAGAGTTTGACAATGACATGACCATCGTAGACTGGCTCACCGGTTACTCTCCCGTTAAGGACGTAACCTATGTGCGTGGTTTCTTAGGACGTATGCTCTTCGCCGGCGAAGATGGTGTTAAGAAGGTTAGGGTTCTCTCCGGTGGTGAGAAGGTTCGCTGTCTTCTGTCCAAGATGATGATCAGCGGTGCCAACTGTCTGGTTCTGGACGAGCCCACCAACCATCTGGACATGGAGTCCATTACCGCACTGAACAACGGTTTGATTAAGTTCCCCGGAGTAGCTCTGTTCTCCTGTCACGACCATCAGTTTGTACAGACCACTGCTAACCGTATTATCGAGATTCTTCCAAATGGTAGCATCATCGATAAGATCACTACTTATGACGAGTATCTTGCAAGCGATGAAATGGCTAGAAAGCGTACTGTATTTACTGCCAACAAAGAAGACGACGAGGATTAATCATGATTGATTTGCATGTTCATTCCACCTGCTCCGATGGGACTTACTCTCCCACGGAGCTTGTGGATTACGCAATCGAAAAAAATTTAAAGGCCTTCGCCCTGACCGACCACGATTCTGTGGACGGCTTGGAGGAGGCTATTTCATATGCCGAAAAACTAAAAAAGGACTATCTTGCAACCGGTGAAACGGCTCTGGCTCAGGCAGTTCCTGAAGTCATTCCCGGCATAGAACTGTCCACCGAGCATGAAGGTCGCGATATCCATATTGTGGGTCTATATATTGACTATAAGAATCCTGCATTTTGCCAATATCTGAAGAATTTCGTAGAATCAAGAGATTTGCGCAATGAGAAAATGTGTAAGCTTTTGCAAAGTGCGGGAATAGACATCACCTATGATGCGTTAAAACAGGCCTTCCCCGGCGCTGTCATTACACGAGCGCACTATGCCAAGTACATGCTGGAACACGGCTATATCAAGAGTATGAAGGAGGCTTTCGACCGCTACATCGGCGACAACTGCCCCTATTATATTCCCAGGGAAAAGGTAACTCCTGCCCAGGCTGTGGAATTGATCTTGCAGGCAGACGGTGTACCCATTCTGGCCCATCCCATTCTCTACGGCATGGGAGGCGCCAAGCTGGATAGTGTAGTGGCAGAATTGAAGAAAGCCGGCCTTATGGGCATCGAAGCCCTCTACTGTACCTACACAGCCGCTGACGAGAGACATATCCGCTCTCTTGCATCCAAGCACAATTTGCTGATAAGCGGCGGTTCGGATTTCCACGGAAATCACAAGCCTGATTTGGATTTGGGCGTGGGATACGGCAAATTAAATGTACCGGACTTTGTCTTGGACGATATCCGTGCCACCAGAAAGAACCTGCTTTTTACAGATATGGATGGCACGCTGCTTCGAAATGACTGTACCATCAGTGATACCATGCGTTCTGCCTTAGACCGGATGACCGCCGCCGGGCATCATCTGATTCTCTCCTCCGGCAGACCCCTGCCCAGTATTTTGGAGGTGCGTGATAAGGAACGCATCAACTATCCCAACATGCTGATTCTGTCCAACAACGGTGCTTTGGTCTATGACTGCGACAGAGATGTAAACCTATTGGAATGCCGCATCTGCCAGAAGGACATTGCCTATATTATCGAAAAAGCAGAAGCCCGCGGCCTTCATATCCATGGCTATACTGCCCGGGAAATCGTCTGCCACGGCATGAATGCAGAGCTGGAATTCTACACAAGCCGTATCCATCTGCCTTTAATTTGCGTAGATGATATTGCAGGCTATTTGCCGGACGGCTGCTTTAAGCTCCAGTCCATTCATTTGACAGACCGGTCTGTATTGGAGGATTTCAGGGAAAGTCTTTTGGAATATTGCGGTGACAGGATTCAGATGATTTTCTCCAATGATCAGTATCTGGAGATTCTGCCTGCCGAGGCCGGCAAGGGAAATGCACTGCGATTCATCGCAGACCATTTACATGCACCTCTCTCCCACACCTTCGCTTCGGGAGACGCAGAAAATGATTTATCCATGCTTAAGGCCGCAGGCACAGGTATTGCCATGGCCAATGCTACTGCTGCGGTAAAGGAAACAGCGCAGATTATTACTAAAAAGACCAATCATGAGGACGGACTTTTAGAAATTATTGATATGTATTTTCACTAAAAAATGGAGAAGATATTTAATACAATATCTTCTCCATACCTATTTTCTGGGGAACAAGTCCGCAGGATTCGTAAAATTTCTTGGCAGAGGCATTCAACTCCCACACATTCAGGGTTACATTATAGCACCCCTGCTCCTTGGCAAATGCCAGCACATACTCATACAACTGCTTGCCGATATGCTGTCCTCGCAGATTTTCATCCACACACAAATCGTCTATGTACAGGGTCTTAATATCTGTGAGGATATTGTCATTTAAGTGCTGGATAAATACGCAGAAAGCATAGCCCATCACAAGCCCATCCTCATCTACCGCAACAAAGATGGGCTTATTATCATCAGCAATTAGCTCTGTCAACTCTTCTTCCGTGTATTTTCTTACATCTGCCTTGAATAAGTCCGGCCTGCCGTTATGATGAACCATAAGTACCTGACTTAAAAGATCCAAAATCCGGGGCATGTCTTTTCTTTCTGCTCTACGAATAAGCATAACTTTTCCCCTTTACGCTTCCACAATCAGATATCTGCCGTCGCCCACATCGAAAACCTCATCCGCTTCCAAAATCTCATCACCCACAGCACCGTCAATATCAACGCCTTCTTCATCAAAGAATTCCAGCACCTCGTCCACAGAGTTTACCACAACTGCCATGCACTCCTCCAGAAAATCCTCAGCCTCCTCCAAGCTATCTGCCACAGGCTCGGGAAAAAGCTGCTCCTGATTGTCCAAAAAACATTTTAAAACTGCATCATCAAACACTCTCATACCAAATCCTCCTGAATCATTTTTTGTGTTATGTGACGTTTATGCTGCCCTATAAATAGTTTAGCAGCTCCAGCGGATGCCCGATAATAGCATCTGCATGACTTTCTTCTAATTCTTCGCGCTTTCTAAATCCCCACAAAGCGCCAATGGTAAAGGCACCTGCGCCTTTGCCGGTCTTCATATCTGTGGCTGTATCACCCAGATACAACACTTCCTCCGCTTCCACATTGAGCTGCTCCATGATACTGAATGCCCCTGCCGGGTCCGGCTTGATAGGCACGCCTTCTATCTGACCGTGCAGCACATCAAACACATCTTTTCCAAACAAATATTCAATCACACGGATGGTCTCTGCATGGGGCTTATTGGAAAGCACCGCCAACCGGATGCCCCGTTCCTTTAAGGCCTTCAAAAGCTCCACAATGCCCTCATAGGGCTTTACCTCATACATGCAGTCCACCGCAAACAATTCCTTGTAGCGGGCAAAGGCATCCTCAAAATGTACGCCTTCTGAATCCCCGGCTGCTGCCAAGGCCCTGCGAATCAGATTGGCCGCACCGTCTCCTACAAAATATTTGTAATCTTCCACAGAGAAAGGCCCAAAACCAAAGGGCTCTAAGGCTCTGTCCGTACAATACTTGATACTGTGAATGGAGTCAGAAAGAGTTCCATCCAAATCAAAAATCACAGCTTTCTTTTCTGCCATTCTACAAATCTCCTTCAAAACGCTTTAATTCCTGATAAACCCTGCAGACGGGAAGGCCCACCACATTGTTGTAGTCTCCCTCAATGCCGGTAATATAGCGGGCGCAGAAGCCCTGAATACCATAGCTACCTGCTTTATCCATAGGATCCTTTGTTGACAAATAGGTCTGAATTTCAGCCTCTGTCATAGTCGCAAAGTGTACGGTAGTAGCTTCATAGAAACTATATATTTCCCGCTTTTTGCCTTTATATGCAAAGGTTACACCGGTATACACCTGATGACTTCTTCCGGAGAGCATACGAAGCATTCTTGCCGCGTCCTCCTCATCCTTTGGTTTACCTAAAATCTGTCCGTCACAGGCCACAATGGTGTCTGCGCCAATGACCACTAACGGTTCCTCAAAAGTTTCACAAACAGCTAATACAGCCTCCGCCTTTTGACGGGACAATTCCTGTACCACCTCCGACGGCACCGTGGTGGTCACATGCTCCTCCACGTCACTGACCTTAATTTCAAATGTAAGTCCTATCTGCGTAAGCAGCTCCCTTCTGCGGGGAGATGCTGATGCCAGAATAATCTTCATGTTACTTCTCCTTACTCATGAGGCTTAAGCAGGCGTGAAGGTCCGCTTGGTTGCACCGCTTTCTGCAGTAGCTTCCTTGGCGCGGTCCTTGGCCTCCTTGGCAAACTGCATCTGGCAGTTTACCGCCTTTTTGCCTCTTCTGTCTATTTTGGCATATGATCCATCCGGCTGTAAAACAGCCGCTTTTACCGTGTCTGCCAGCTGCACATTTAAAATGTGCAACAGCTCCTCCTTCAGGGCAGGCTCCTCCACAGGGAAGAGAATCTCCACGCGACGTTCCAGATTTCTGGGCATCCAATCTGCACTGCCACAATAAATTTCCGAATGCTCGTCATTTTCAAAATAGAAAATACGGCTGTGCTCCAGGAAATTACCTACGATGGAGCGCACGGTAATATTCTCACTGACTCCCGGAATACCGGTTTTTAAACAACAAATACCGCGGACGATCAGGTCAATCTTCACCCCTGCTGCTGACGCCTCATAAAGGGCCGCAATGATATCCCTGTCACAGAGGGAATTCATCTTGGCAATAATCCGGGCGCTGTGACCTTCCTTAGCATACTTTTGCTCTCTCTGAATCAAATACAAAAACTTATCCTTAAGCCACAAGGGCGCCAGAGACAATCTGTTCCACATAAGAGGCTCCGAATAACCGGAAAGCATGTTAAACACTGCGGTAGCATCCTCGCCAATGGGTTCTGAACAAGTGAGTAATCCCATATCCGTGTAAAGCTTGGCGGTGGCATCATTGTAGTTGCCGGTACCCAGATGCACATAACGGCGGATGCCCTCTTCTTCTCTACGTACCACCAGCGTAATCTTGGAATGGGTCTTTAAGCCCACCAGACCGTAAATTACGTGACAACCGGCCTTCTCCAACATTCTGGCCCATACGATATTGTTTTCCTCATCAAAACGTGCCTTAAGCTCCACCAGCACCGTAACCTGCTTGCCATTTTCCGCAGCCTGGGCAAGCGCCGCAATAATAGGCGAATTACCACTGACACGGTACAATGTCTGCTTGATGGCCAGCACCTTGGGGTCCACAGCTGCCTGGCGGATGAAATCCACCACCGGTGTAAAGGTCTGATAGGGATGATGTAACAGAATATCTCCCTTTCGAATCTCATCAAAAATATTGCAGCCTGCAGGGAGCGCCGGCACCATTTGAGGGATATACTTTGGCTCCTTCAAATGATCAAACCCATCCAGCCCATAAAGTTTCATCAACACAGTCAAATCCAGAGGCCCGTCGATGGTATAGATATTCTCCTCCTCAATGGAAAGCTCTTTTTTCAAAAATTTTAAAAGCCGTTTATCCATACCGGACTCTACTTCAAGACGAATCGCCTCGCCCCACTGACGCTTCTTAATCTGCTTCTCGATTTCTTTTAACAAATCCGCAGCCTCATCCTCTTCAATGGTAAGGTCCGCATTTCTCATGATACGGAACGGATGGGCACTGACAATATCATAGTTCAGGAAAAGCTTGTGAATATTGCGCTCGATAATCTCCTCCAGGAAAATCACTCTGCGCATACCGTCTCTTGCCGGCAACTCCACAATACGATTCAACACACCGGGCACTTGAACTGTAGCAAATTCAAGCTCCTCCTTTTGGTCCTTCCCTTTGACCAATGCGCCGATATTCAAAGTCTTATTGCGAATCAGCGGAAAAGGTCTGGAGGAATCCACCGCCATAGGCGTCAAAACAGGATATACATTTTCCTCAAAATACTTATCAATATAGATTCCTTCCTCCTTGGTCAGCTGCTCATGACTGCGAATCACAGTCAAACCGTTCCCTGCCAATGCCGGGAAAAGCGAACGATTATAAGTGGAATATTGCAAATCCACCAGCTCATGAATCGCTTTGCTTAGGGCCTCCAGCTGCTGCTTGGGGGTCATGCCTGCAATATCCTTTTTGTCATATCCGGCATTTACCATATCCTTTAAGGATGCCACACGAATCATGAAAAATTCATCCAGATTGGACGCCGTAATACTCAAAAATTTTAACCGCTCAAACAAGGGTATATTTTTATCTCTGGCCTCTGCCAAAACACGATGATCAAACAATACCCAGCTAAGCTCTCGATTGGTATAATACTGCGGGTCCATAAATTTGATTTTAGCCGTCTTGGCCGCCGTCTTATTATTTGCTTTCATAGGGCAACCTCCCCTCCCTTAAAATTGCTTGCGCTGCTTCAAAACAGGCGTCACATTGAACACCTCTTTAAAAAACTCTGCTCTGGTGGCAAAATAGCTAAACTCCAGCGTGGTATCCTCTGCTGTTTCCGCACTCAGATGTAGCTCATTGTCCCGAAGCACCGCCTTCATATCCTTGAACTTCTGCTTGTGACTGCGATCCAAGCTGGATGCCAGACGTAAAATCGCAGTAAGCTTTGCCACCGTCAGATAGGTATCCTGATCCGTAGACCTTCTGTTGGTCACTCGTTCACGATAGGTAAAATCACTGTGATTGAATCGCACAATACTGGCCACCATCTCACGTTCCCTATGAGAGAGTCCGATGATCTCTGTTGTCATAATGATATTGTAAGAGGTCTCGCCAATATTCATTAGACTCACATACTTGCCGCAATCATGCAAAATAGCCGCAAGACGCAAGAAAAGGCGCTCCCGCTTTCCAAGCCCGTGAACCTTCTTCATACTGTCAAAAATGGTGGTAGCAATACTCTCCAAAGTCTGGGCACGCTTCCGGCTACCCATATAACGCTTACTGATGTTCATGGCACAGGCCAAAATATCCTGCTCGAAATCATGATTATCCTTGAACATTTTAATACTCTCACCATACTCATAGGCGATACCGTCACAAAGGGTCACACCGGGTGCCCACACCTGGGATGCCCCCATCAGCTCTGCAATTCTGCGGGTAAGGACTGCACTGATGAACACCAGCGGAACCCTCTCCTCCACCACATCAAGCGCCTTTGCGGCCTCCATGGTGTTTTTATTGCGCAAAATATCTAAAAGCTCTTCAAAATCTGCTGCATCCAAAATTCCTTTGCGCTTGCCGGTACGCTTTACCGCCCAAGGCGAAATATAGTCGTCCACAATGATGATGTTGTGAATCTCTCTGTCCTTTAGATAAAGCTTTTTGTAGGCAGAAAGCTGTGCACCAATCATCTCATCCACAACCTGCTCCATCTTGGAGGGACTGACCTTCATCTGGCCTAAAAGCTCTTGAATACGCAGCACTCCCAGTCTAAGATTCTGGGTAGACACCAATGTATCGTTGTCAAATAAAGAAAGCTGGATACTTCCTCCGCCGATATCCACAATGGCTGTTTTCTCCTCTATAATCCGTCTAAGGCTCTCGCCCTTGGACGCAATAGACTTATAATCCAGAAAACGCTGCTCAGAGTTACTTAAAATCGTCATATCAAGACCGGTACGTAAGGCAATCTGGTCCAGTACAATAGTGGTATTGCTGGTTTCCCTAATGGCGCTGGTGCCATAAAGCTTATAACTGTCCACTTTGTAGGAATCCATCAGTGCCTTAAACTCTCTCAGCGTCTTACAGAGCTCATCCAGCCTGTCCGGTGCAATTTTGCCCGATGTGTAAGTGCTGGAACCCAAATCCAATCTGCGGCTCACACAATCAATTTCACGCATGGTATCCTTGCCGGAAAGCTCGTAGATTTTCATGGAAGTCTCATAGCTTCCCACATCAATGGCAGCAAAGGTTTTTACACTCATCCCGATTCCCTCCTCGTTAAAGCTATTGTCAGGCTTTTCCCAGCAGATAATCAATAAACTGCTGTGCCGTTCTGCCGGAAAGACCGCCATGGGAAAGCTCCCACTTGTTGGCCTCTAACAAAAGCTCCGCCTCCGGCATCTGTATATCCGCACGCTGGGCCAACACCTTTACAATATTCTGGAACTCCTTCTTGTCCGGAGAGCCAAAATAAATGGTCACACCGAAACGGTTTACCAAGGACAGTTTCTCCTGAACCGTATCTCCGGTATGCATATCCTGGCGGATTTCTTCTCTGTCACTGAAATTCTCCCGAATCAGATGTCTTCTGTTGGAAGTAGCATAAATCAGCACATTGTCCGGCTTCTTCTCCAATCCGCCCTCGATAATTGCCTTCAAATACTTGTACTCGATTTCAAACTCTTCAAAGCTCAAATCATCCATGTAGATAATAAACTTGTAGTTGCGGTTCTTAATCCGGGCAATTACCTCATTCAAATCCTGGAACTGATGCTTATAAACCTCGATAATACGAAGGCCTCTGTCATAATAGGCATTGGCAATGGCCTTGATGCAAGAAGACTTACCCGTTCCCGCATCACCAAACAGCAGACAGTTGTTAGCCTTTTTACCATTTACAAAAGCTTCTGTATTGTCTATCAGCTTCTGCTTGGGAATCTCATAGCCCACCAAATCATCCAGCTGTACATGGGCAATATTCAAAATAGGGTTAATCTGTACCCCTGTCTCATCATGATCAATGCGGAAGGACTTATGTAAGCCAAACTTACCCACGCCGTACTCTTTGTAAAACTGTGTTAATGTATCCTTCATCTCTGCCGGAGTATTATCACGGCAAAAATGCTCTGCCAACTCACAGATTCTGGCACAAATTCTGCGATTGTAAACCTTGCTCTCCTGACCGCCAGCCTCATAATTCAGAATCAGAGAAAACTCAGGAACCTGAAGCACCTGCAACATGGGAGCAAAATCATAGTCGTAGAACTCCTTAAAAATCACAATATCATGAAGGACTGCATCATTCACGCTGCCCTCGATAGCACCGCGAATTTCACAGCTTCTGCTATAGGTATTTTCATTATTTACCAGCAGATTGGCCAGATAACAATGCCACAAATTCCCGTGGAAACCATGGCTTCCGGATAACTCCAAAAGCTGGTGCATGCACTGATACATCAGTGCCCGCATATCCTCCGGGTTGTAGTAATCATCCTCATAATGGGACATCAGCCAAGCCATATCATATAAAAGCTTGCCATCCTCAAAATTCCTGTATAAAAGCAGTTCCTGTTCCCGCATGTCTATTCTCCTAATAATTACCTAATATTTTCATATTTCTGGCCTCATCACGCAGGCCTCTCAAGGCATTCTTCACGGCGCTGTCTGCCAGATTGCCCTCAAAATCAATAAAGAATCTGTATTCCCAGTTGCGATCCTCTATAGGACGGCTCTCGATTTTAGTCATATTCAAGTTGTTATAAATAAAATGAGACAACATGTGATAAAGAGAACCACTCTGATGAGGTACTTCAAAACAAATGCTGATCTTGCCTGCATCTGTGCGGAAAACCTTCTGGTTGGTCACGATAATAAAACGGGTTGAATTGGTGCCGGAATCATTCACACCCTTTTCTAATACATCCAATCCATAAATCTTGCCTGCAAGCTCGCTGGCAATGGCCGCCTGAGACTTATCCTGCTCCTCTGATACCTTTCGGGCTGCAAAAGCATTGTTCTGCATGCTGACCTGCTGCCAGGGATGATCCGCCAAATATCTGGCGCTCTGCATCAGGGACTGGGGATGAGAATAAACCGTCTTGATATCGGAAAGCTTGGTGCCGGGCACGCCCAACAGACAATGCTCAATGCGGATAATCTGTTCTCCCACGATGTAATTCTCAAACTCCACCAGCAAATCATAAATCTCGCTGACAATACCTGCTGTAGAATTCTCGATGGGAAGCACTGCAAAATCTGCGCTCCCCTCATCCAAAGCACTCATGGCATCACGGAAGGTATCCACATGAAAGCTTTGAATCTCATCACCAAAATACTGCAGCATGGCTGCCTGGGAATATGCTCCCTCTGCTCCCTGAAAAACCACTCTGGCTTTCTTGGTCTCAAGCTTCTCCATGCCGATAAAGGGAAGCTTACCCTGTCCGCCGCTCTCAGCAATCATCTTGTACTGGAGCTTTCGGCTCATGGACATAATCTGTTCAAAAAGCTCCTCCACGCCGCGGGCATTAAAGTCATTGTGGGTCAGGGATTTCACCTTGGCAATTTTCTCCTGCTCTCTCACCCTGTCAAACACTTTCTTGCCGGTGTTTATCTTGTATTCAGCTACCTGCTTGCACACATCCATGCGTTCCTCGTAGAGGTCTACAATCTGTGCATCTATTCCGTCTAATTTGTCTCTCAATATTCCTAAATCCATGGTATCTCCTTTTCTTTTGCGGCAAAGGGCTTGCATTATTTCCGGGGTGTTGCTGTATATATCATAACAGCCCACCCCTGGAATATCGCAAGCTCATTTATGCCAAAGATAACTCGTTAAAAATTTAAGGGCAATGGGTTGCTCCTTATCATTCTATCTTATAACAAAACCGGCTTGATAGCAAGCAAAATAGGGTGTATACTAAGTGTGGAAATTGTGATATTTTACATGGTAAATTTGATATTTTAGAAATGATTAGAATATAAGGATTTTGAGGGTTATAAGATGGCGAAGATAAGTGGTAAGCAAAAGCGTTCGTATGTGATTACGGGTGTGATTGCCGGAGTGATTGTGGCAGCTTTGATTGTGAGTTCTTTTTTTGCAGACAGGGTAACTTCCAATCCCCCGGGAACCGTAGGTAATACGGCGGGCAATCTGAATAATGGCGGATATTTTTGTGAATATAATGACACGGTATACTTTGCCAATCCTTTGGATAAAGGTACGCTTTATGCCATGAATCCGGACGAGACCAATCTGCGGAAATTAAATTCCGTAAAAATACGCAATATTTTAGCCGGCGGCGATTATTTGTATTATTTCCAATTGGAGGCTGCAACAGAAGAAAACACATTGGGTGCGGTAACCAATACCCATTCTTTTAATCGCTGCAAATTGAATGGCAAGCAGGCCGTGGGACTTACCCGTGATGTGGTACTAAAAGGGCAGCTGATAGATGATTATCTGTATCTTCTGACTGCAAACAAAAGCACCGGCCAGCCGGAGTTTTATAAGCTTAAAACAGACAAATCCGACAAGGTAGAGTTGGCCGATTATTCTATTAATCCTGCAAGTGTCTCCAACGGCATGATTTACTATAACGGCACCCAGGATGACCATGCATTATACCGTCTGAATACTACCACTGATGTCACAGAAAATGTATGGAACGGTAAGCTTTGGAATCCCATTGCTTACGGCGATTATATCTATTACATGGATCTAAAGTCAGACTACAAACTGTGTCGCTACTCTCTTACCGAGAAAAAAGTAGAAATCTTAACACAGGAGCGTGTGGACTGCTTTAATGTAGGGTCCGGGTACATCTATTACCAGACCAATGACGCCACCAATCCCCAGCTGAAGTGCATGCATACCGACGGCAGCAATGTGCTGGTGGTTGCGGATGGCATTTACACCAATATCAATATGACTTCCCAGTATGTGTATTTTCAGGAGTTTGATGTGGAAGAAAGCCTGTATCATGCAAGGCTGGGAAGTAATAGTGTGGGGTATTTTAATAAATAAAGTAAGCAAAAGCACCCGTCCATTTTAATGTGGACGGGTGTCTTTATGAAACGGAACTGCAAACTGAAAGTTTGCGCGCAGCAATGAGCCATGCGCAGATGAGCCGAAGGTGACTGCTGGGTGCTCGCACACAGGCGGGCGCATTCGAGCGAAGATGCATACGGCGAACGCCGCGACAACGAACAAGCGCATGCTTGTGAGTGTCGGCATGGAGATACACCTACTAACTGAAAGTTTCACAAATCATTTGTTTCAGTAAAATTTGCTGTTAACTTCGAAAGCAAATCCCCCATTTTTGTCGGTAACAAATAACAGCCCAGAGTTTGCATCTTCTGGTTAAAGTTGTGACATATAATAAACCTCTTGGAATTTATATGCTTTGCAAGTCCGTAACCAACTTTTTCTGGCAATGCCTTGAACTCTTCGGGAACAGGAAGTGGTGATGCAGATTCTGTTCTAGTAAGAGGTGGATGCATAATATGAAATGTAATATTATCCTTTGCATACTCAATTCTCAAACATTTTGCTAATGCTTCTAATGCACCCTTTGTGGAACTATAAGGCGAAATATTCATAAATCCTGTCACGCCTACACCTGAGCTTGTAAAAATCACACGTCCTTTTTTCTGTGCTGACATATAGGGAATAACACATTTTACCAAACGTAATGCACCGAAATAATTAAAATCAAAAACATCCTTGTATGTGTCTAAATCCGTTTTGCTTTCACTTTCAAATGTACATTTGCAGGCATTATGAACCGCAATATCAATGGTATCAAACTCTGCAACCGTTTCGTCAACAGTCCTCTTTACTTCATCATAATTTCTTAAATCCACCTTATAAAAAATAAGACAGTCATATTTTTTCTTGAGATTTATAAGATTGTCTGTTTCAATATCCAAAACTGATACCT
>JAZQFO010000146.1:0-38059 GCA_045539535.1 Acetatifactor sp. | reverse complement strand
ATGCTGATTATGTTGGCGGATGAGTTGGATACTACGGTAAGTGAATTGCTTGGAGCACCTATAGCAGAACCGACTACCGATGATTTAAAGACCATTTCTGAAAAATTGGAAGTAATTAATTTGCAGCTTGCAAAAAGAAGTATATCAAAGGTCAAAACAATTCGGTGGATTCTTATTTCATTGTGTGCGGCTATAGTGATTATATTTATCATACTTGCATCTATGGATAGTTCTTATTTGAATTGGAATTACAATGACCCTGAGTTGGCTGTAGCAGGAACAATAATGCACGGATTTGAATTCTTATTTGTAAGACTTGCACCAATTATTTTTTTGGCTTCTGTAGTTGGAATTGTTGCAACATATAAAAAGATGTAAAAACTTGTTGACAATATCTCATGACAGGAGTATTATCAATAACAATTATTAGAAAATTATGAAAGGAATTAGCGCAATGCAGAATAGTTATAGATTTCCACAGCCAAATAATTATGTTGTCAATCCCGTCTATAACTGGAAGTTGGGATTTATTGCTGATGGAAAAATATTGCATTGTGAGAATTGGATTTTCTATAGGACAAAACGAAATTAATAGTAGAAAAAGTTTTCATAATAAATAGATTGCAAGTAATTTTGCACCATCAGATGATAGGAATATTGTTTGATGGTGCTTTTATTTACGCGAGTAGCGATGAGAGTGCCATGCTTGCATGAGCACTCGAGGAGCACCGCGATAATCCGAGAAACTCGCAAAGCGTGTTTCTCGTGATTATATTTACAAGGAGGAAATGGATATGGAGTTCAAATTAGCTAAGAAATCTGACGCAGAAAAGGTATATACACTTGTACAGGAGACTATCAAGGTGGTCTATCCGAAGTATTACTTGAAAGAAATTGTAGGCATGTTTTGCGAATTTCACAGTCTTGAAAATATTATAAAGGATATTGAAGCTGGAAACACATATATTTTGGTGGAAAATGAAGAGATAATTGGTACCGGAACAAAGATTGAAAATCACATTACAAGAGTTTATGTTTTGCCGAGATACCAAAAAAGAGGCTATGGAACTTTTATTATGAATCAGTTGGAAGAACTGATAAAGGAAAAGTATGATTGTGCTGATATAGATGCCTCGTTACCGGCTTGCAGATTATATATGCATTTAGGGTACCAAACCGTAGACCATGGAATTTGGGAATGTAAAAATGGTGTAATACAGGTGTATGAAATCATGAAGAAACAATTGATAAACGGACCGTTAGCTCAGTTAATCATAAGACCATATAAGCCAAAAGATGCAGAGGCGATAGGAGGTAAACAAGGAATGAATTATTTAGAAAACTATTATGCAAATTATGATGAGGAAGGAAGATTAGCCAGTAAACATGGTCAGGTGGAATTTTTGACTACTATGAAGTATATCCATGAATTTATTGGTGGTACAGAAAAGAAAAAGATACTGGAGGTGGGAGCCGGAACCGGAAGGTATAGTATTGCGCTTGCGCTGGAAGGGCATGAAGTGGATGCACTGGAATATACTACCCATAATTTGGAAATTATGAATTCTAAAATTGCAGGTATAACTAATATAAGAACTTGTCAGGGAACTGCTCTGGATTTGTCTGGATTTGCCGATGAATCTTTTGATATGACTCTCGTGTTAGGTCCCATGTATCATATGTATACAAAAGAGAATAAGCAGAAGGTATTAGAGGAGGCAATTCGTGTTACCAAAAAGCAGGGACACATTCTGGTGGCATATTGTATGAATGAAGCTACTATGATTCAGTATACCTTTAAAGCAGGAAAAATATGGGATTGTGTCAATAATCATATGCTAACCGATGATTTCAGATGTATATCAGAAGAAAAAGATTTGTTTGAGATGGTTAGATTAGAAGAAATTGATGAATTGAATGCCTGCTTTGAAAATATAAAAAGATTAAAGATTGTAGCAGCAGATGGAGCCACAAACTACATGCGAGAATGTGTTAATGCAATGGATGATGCAACTTTTGATATGTGGATGCGTTATCATTTTTCGATATGTGAGAGAATGGATTTGATTGGGGCTACGAATCATGCGTTAGACATTTTGGTGAAAAATTAATAAGTAATTGCGGGTATAAAAAAGGGTACATAAACGATTGAATGCCGTATTTTCACCCCGTACATCAGGCATACTACTTACGAATGTATTTAAATCTAAAAGGAGGTCTTATGCCAATGAAAATGTGTTTTAGATGGTACGGAGAAGGCAATGACAAAATCAAACTCTCCGACATTAAACAGATTCCCGGCGTAGAAGGTATCGTCTGGGCGTTGCATCACAAAATGCCCGGCGAAATCTGGGAAGAAGATGAGATCGGGGAAGTGAAACGACAGCTGGATGAGTACGGCTTCAATATGGATGTGGTGGAGTCTGTCAATGTCCATGATGACATTAAAATCGGTCTGCCCACAAGGGACCAATATATTGAGAATTACAAGCAGACGATCCGTAATCTTTCCAAGTTCGGTGTTAAGGTTATCTGCTACAACTTTATGCCTGTATTTGACTGGACCAGAAGCAATCTGTTTCATCCGGTGGGGGACGGTTCCACGGCACTTTACTATGAGAAGAATATGATTCAGGATGACTATAATGCCATGGCTAAGTACATCCTTGATTTTACGGAAAAGTATAACATGTCCTTTCCGGGCTGGGAGCCTGAGCGCATGGCCAAGCTGGATGAGCTATTTAAGGCGTATGAAGGTGTTGATCACGAAAAGCTTTGGGAGAATCTGAAATATTTTCTGGAGGCAATCATGCCCACATGTCGGGAGTGTAATATCAAAATGGCAATCCACATGGATGATCCCCCATGGGATATTTTCGGTCTGCCCCGTTTGCTTGTAAATGAGGAGGGGATTGCCCGGTTTCTATCTATGGTGGATGATGAATACAACTGTCTGACACTGTGCTCCGGAAGCCTGAATGCAGACCCCGATAATCACGTGTCAGATATTGTGCGCAAGTATTGTGACAGGATTGCCTTTGCCCATATTCGAAATGTAAAGCATTTTGAGAACGGGGATTTCTCTGAGGCAAGTCACAGGGATTGCGATGGTGATACAGGTATCCTTGATATTCTCAAGGCATATCATGACTGTGGATTTGAGGGATATATCCGTCCGGATCATGGCAGACATCTTTGGGATGAGGGCCCCGGCAATGTACGTCCGGGCTATGGACTTTACGACCGCGCATTGGGGATTATGTATATGCTTGGTGTCTGGGACTACCTTGAAAAATATGATAAGAAATAATCTGTAGAAGGCGTCCGGCGAATAGCCGGGCGCCTCTTTGCGATGATTTTCCAAATCCTATAGTTACCGGCGGAAATCTATGATATAATAAATCTTTAAGGGAGGTGTATCAATTGATCAGCTTTAAGTGTACCAGTTGCGGCGGGGAGATGTCTGTCAGCCGCATAGGAGATTTAAGATGTCCGTATTGCGGTTCCAACAAATTTTTTAGTGACCGTGAGCTTCAGGAATATAAGGCTTTTCGTTTGCGGATGCTGGAGTATTTAAGTGCGGCAGCAGATGAGGAAAAGTCTGCGGAGTATTTGGAGCGTTTGTGGAATGATACAGCTACCGAGGTTTTTCAGGATAAGGATGGTGTGGATATTACCATTCAGTACATATATAAGAGTGTGGAAAACGGGATTTTGATGTATGCAGCCCGCAAGAATGTGATTTATATTTATCCTAAGGAGCGCAGATGGCAGGCGGAGGATTCCATCAATCATTTCTCCAAGCTTACCTTCCCAAAGGCGGATGTGAAGAATTTGGAGCGCTGTTTTCCGGTGTTGGCAGGGCGGTTTGAATTGGAAGACGGCAGGATTATGATTGCCTATTCCAAGGATGAAAATATGTATCCGGTATCCATGTTCGGAAGCCTTCCGGCCAAGCATGTGGAGTGGATTATTTCCAGATTGGAAAATATTGCCTGTGTGCTGGCTTATAATGATATGGCTCATGGCGGTATTACCGCAGAGGCTGTATTTATCAATCCCAAGACCCATGAGGCGGCCCTTTATGGCAATTGGAACAGGACCAAGGAGCATCTGGAAGGGTCCGGTCAGGATTTAAAGGATATCAGAGCCACAGCCATAAAGCTGTTGGGAAAGGATTTTGGGGATGCACCCAAGCCCTTGATTCAGTTTTTGCAGGGCAGACCCTTAGGCAATGCCTATGAGGATTTTGCTCGTTGGGATGAAGTGATAGAGCAAGAATTAGGCGGACGCCATTTTACCAAATTTAACATTTAATACGGGGAGGAGCAAAAGATGGGAAGAGGAAGTTATACCAGTGCGGATTGGAGTAAATTAAAGAACAGTTCTAAGATTACAGCCACTTCCACTGCAGAGCAGATTTTTACATCCAGGCAGATGGAGGAGCGGTTTAATCCCAGATTTATTAACGTGAGAGAGGCAAGGGATTCGGAGGACCATCCCAATTCCACGCCGGTGATGATTGGCCTGGATGTGACCGGGTCCATGGGATATTTGTCAGCGGAGATTGCCAAGAATGGTCTGAATGAGACCATGATGAAGATTTATTCAACCAATCCCATTGAAGATCCCCAGATGATGTTTGCAGCCATTGGTGATGTGGTGGATGCGGCACCATTGCAGGTGACACAGTTTGAATCGGACATTCGTATCGCAGAGCAGCTTCTTAGCCTGTGGCTGGAGGGACGGGGGGCGGACGGTCCGGAGGATTATCAGCTGCTTTGGTATTTTGCGGCGAAGCATGTATATACGGATGCTTTTGAGAAGCATGGCAAAAAGGGCTTTTTGTTTACCATCGGTGATGCGGACTGTCATGAGAAATTAGCCGGCGCAAGTATCAAAAAGGTTTTTGACGACAACAGTGACGATATTACATCCGTAAAGCTTGCGGATATGGCAAGTGAGAAATTTGAGGTGTTCCATATTCATATTCAGTCTCATACAACGCATATACCGCCGCAGTTTGGTAAGATTCTGCCGGGTAGGATTTTGTGCATTCCTCAGTCTGCAGTAAATACCCTTCCCGAGATTATCATCAGCGTGATGCAGCTGGTAAATGGTATGGAGGAAGCCAAGGTAATTGGTCAGTGGTCTGAGCTGGCACAGCCTATTGTAAAGAATGCTATAAAGGATTTGGTCATCAAGACCAAGAAGAAGGGGATATTCTTTTGAGTAAACCGTATTTTTGTGCAGTAATCGGAAAAGGATTTGGTGACGAAGGGAAGGGAATGGCAGTGGATTTCCTTTCCCAGCGTCATGATAAAACCTTGGTCATCCGTCACAATGGTGGTGCCCAGTCAGGACATACAGTAGAGTTGCCGGATAAACGTTTCGTGTTTCATGAGCTTTCGTCCGGCTCTTTTCGTGGTGCGGATACAATGTGGGCGGGCACTTATTTTCCGGATTTGTATAAATTGGGAGAAGAAACAGATGCTTTTAAAGCGCTGACAGGATTTGTTCCGGTTATTTACGGGGAAGCATCGGTTTGTGTGACCATTATTGATGATGTGCTTGTGAACATGGCAGCGGAAAGTGCAAGAGGTGAAGGCAGGCACGGAAGCTGCGGCATGGGAATTTATGAGGCACAGTGCAGGACGGAGGCAGGGTATGGACTGACACTTAAGGATTTGCGGGAGATGTCACCGGAGTGTCTGATGAAGCGTCTAAGTGATATCCGTGAACAATATTTGCCTAAGCGCCTGACGGAGTTGATGCTGCAAGAGAAAGATTTGGGAGAGTACGGGGAATTGTTAAAGAGCCGGACAGTACTTGAAAATGCAGCCCGGGAAATGCTTCAGAATCTAAAATATATTCGGATAGTTGACAGCACGGAAGAACGATTGGACGCTTACGATTGTGTGATTTTTGAAAATGGTCAGGGGCTTTTATTGGATGCGGAAAATGAAGTATATGCGCCCCATGTGACGGCCTCCAGGACCGGGCTTACCAATCCCTGTAAAATGCTAAAGAATATGAACAGACAGCTGGATGAGGTGGTTTATGTGACGCGAAGTTATGTGACCAGACATGGAGCGGGACCACTGCTCAATGAATGTGCAAAAAGTGTATTGGGCAAGGTGGAGGAGGACAGAACGAATCAGACCAATGATTGGCAGGGAAGCCTGCGCTATGCAAAACATGAAATGCCGGAGTTGTTTGTGCAAACAATCCGGCAAGACTTACAACAGATTAAGGAATACGAACTACAGATGCCAATGCGTACGTTGCTTATCACTCATCTAAATGAGACACATTATAAGCTGGTATGCAGGGATAGGGCATATGCTTTAGAAGATTTTTGTCAGGTTCCTGCAGTCGCTGATACCTTTGACCGGGTCCTGACATCTGAGACTCATTTTAGTGAGGATATCCGAAGCTTTGACTAGTCTTCAGCCGGCAAAAGCTGAGCTTCTTTTGGAACCACAAAGCGCAGGACGCCGGGTCTGATACGGAAGGTGGCACAGCCGTTTGCGCTGCTTTCGCCTTCGCCGTCGCAGTTGAATAACAGAAGATGTCCGTCTTTGCGGGCCACTTCCATTTTGGTTCCTTTGATCATACGGATGCGGGAACCCAATTTATAAGTCTGACCTGTTTGGAGATAGAACAGTGCTTTGAACTGTTCAAAACGGGTCAGATTTTCAATTAATACAAAGTTCAAAGTGCCGTCATTGGGGCGGGGAGATTTGTAAGGGATAATGCTTCCGCCCATGCAAAGACCGTTAAAGCAAGCCACCAGAGCGTAAGCGTTATTGTACTCCACGCCATCTATTTTGATTTCGTAGTTAATGATTTCATTGCGCAGCAGATCGGAAATAATGCCTAACAGGTAAGATATCCGCGGCGCGAAAGAGGAAGTCATTTTGAACAGAAATCTGTCTGAGAAATAGCCGGTGCCCAAACCAAAGGAAATGAAATTGGGGCATTTGATATCTCCCATCTCAATCAAGTCAAGACAGTCAACCTTGCCGTCAATCAAATTTTCCAGAGAACGAAAGGCTGCGGCTTTCGAATCATAGCATTTCAGTAAATCATTGGTAAGTCCTGAAGCATAGCAAGCCACCTCAGTGGTCTCAAAGTTGGTGATACCGCTGATAATCTGATAAAGGGTGCCGGAGCCGCCAATACTGTAGAAACGAATGGGCTCATTGGAGAACAGAGTACACATTTTGCGGGTCATATCCCGTTCATAGCCTGCGTATTCTGATATAAATATCAGGGGATCAATATCCCGTTCTGCGCAGATCCTTTCGATGTCGGTTCGTATGGATTCGCTGATATCATGTCTGCCGGCAGCAGGATTAATGATGAAAATATGACGCATGTACAAGTCTCCTTTCCTGAGAAATATTGGTAATACTTTATTTATTTTATCATGCATCAAAAAGCAAGTCAATTTTGGCTTTTGTTGACGGTATATGAAAGTTTTTGTATAATTATTATGTTTCTTGCAATCGCTTGAGAGAAGAGAGGTTATGCAATGGGAGATAGAGTCGATATGCTGCAGCTTCATAATAAAAAAGAGGCAGATAACACAATGGTTGCCAAAGTGGTATATTTTGTGCTCACTGCATTTTGTGTATATTTTCTGCTGGCAAGTAATACGATGCATATGCCATGGTATGTTATGGCATTTTGTTTTGTAATTCCGTTGGTGATGATTTATCCTACCTTTAGTGGGGATGTTTCTGTAAGTCACCATGGTATGATTGCGGGAATTCTTCTGCTGGTATTGGCTACGTTATATGCAGTGCATCACCGCAATATGGGCAGTATTCAGGGGACGCTGTTGGCCATTGTGTGTCTGACTGCTCTTTATCAGGATACCAAGATTACCACTTTACAGATTGCATACATTACATTGATGTATGCGGTCAGTCTGGCCATATGTCCGGACGTTGTTTTTCATGGAATTGCAGAGGAAAACAAAGTATCCTCTTTTTTGGTAAAAATGGCAGCTGCTTACCTTGGCATGGTGATGATTATTATTCTGATTAAGTGGAATAAGCGGCAGATGCTGGTGGCCCAGCAGAAAACCATGAATGTGCAGTATCTTTTGAAGGTGGTTGAAATCAAGAAAAGTGAGGCAGAGGCGGCGGCAAAAGCCAAGTCTGACTTTTTGGCCAATATGTCTCATGAAATTCGCACACCTATGAATGCAATCTGTGGTATGGCAGAGCTTTTGGCGAGAACGGAACTCACGCCCCTGAGTGCAGAGTATGTTAATACCATCAAGACATCAGGTGACAATCTGCTTGATATTATCAATGATATATTGGATTTTTCCAAGATAGATGCGGGCAGGATGGAAATTGTGGAGGATGGATATATTATCACCTCTACAGTGAATGATATTTTAAATATGATTAACACCAGACTGGCCAGCAAGGACGTTGTATTTGTGATAGATGTAAGTCCTAATATTCCCAGAAGTCTTTTGGGAGATGAACTGCGCATCAAGCAGATTCTGTTAAATTTATTGGGAAATGCAGTGAAATTTACCAATCACGGCAAGATTTCACTGGAGATTGATTTTGAGAAAAAGGATGCCGAGAGAGGCAGGCTGATTTTTAGAATTTCTGATACCGGAATTGGTATTAAGCCGGAAGATCAGGAAAGACTGTTCAGCGCGTTTACTCAGGTTGATACCAAGAAAAACCGCAGTATTGAAGGTACCGGTTTGGGACTTGCTATTTCTGCCCAGCTGGCCAGACAGATGAAGGGCGGCATTGAACTGCAGAGTGAGTATGGTAAAGGCACTACCTTTATTGTGACTGTTGAGCAGAAAATCTTAGATGCCAAGCCTTGTGTTACTTTGGACAGAGAGGTCAATCATTTTGTATATCTTTATGAGCAGAACGATTATTATCGCATGAGCCTTGTGAAGATGCTGAAATCTCTGAAGGTAAGCTATCGGATACTGAATCATCTGGATGAGATTGAGAACATAGCGGCTGTGAAAGGCCGTAAGCAGTATCTGTTAGTAGATTATGTGGAAGGTATGTCTAAGGTTACGGCCATGGCAGCTAAGCTGGTACAGGCCGGTGTGACACCGGTAATGTTGGCCGGAATGAATGATTTCATTGAAGAAGACGTGAGTGGTAATGTTATGTATTGCCGGAAACCGGTGACCTTGTTCTCCATGGTATCCATTTTCAATGGTAAGTATTTGAGCGGACGACAGAATATGAAGAAGAATGCCATCAACAAATTTGTCTGTCCGGAGGCTAAGCTTATGGTGGTGGATGACAACTTTGTGAACCTGAAGGTTGCAGAAGGCTTCTTAAGTACCTACAAGGCGCAGCTTAAGTTGGTTTCCAGCGGTTATGAGGCAATTGATGCCATCAAGGCCGGCGAGGAATTTGACATTATCTTTATGGACCATATGATGCCCCAGATGGATGGTGTTGAGACAACCCAAATTATTCGTAAAATGGGAACTGCCTATACCCGGAATGTACCGATTGTGGCTTTGACGGCCAATGCCATCAAGGGTGTGGAGGAGATGTTTGTTGAATCCGGTATGAATGACTTCCTGGCAAAGCCTTTGGATATCAAGCGATTGGGGGCTGTCATGAGCCGTTGGATACCCAAGGAGAAGCAGATTAAGGATGCGGAACCCACTATCGAGGTGTATGCACCTGTCAAGGATGGTCTGGAAAGCAACAATCCGGAGCTTCTGGAGGTGGTGTACTATGACGGCCAAAAGAAACTGGAGCTTATCAGAAAGTATCTTGGTGAAAGGGATTATAAGAATTACACCATAGAAGTACATGCCTTAAAGAGTGTTGCTGCAAGTATTGGTGTGATGGAGCTTTCTGAGCATGCCAAGCAGCATGAGACAGCCGGTAAGGAAGAACGGTTTGCATATATTGACGAAAACGGTGCCCGTTTAATTGTGGAGTATGAGGAACTGCTTGCAAGGATCAAGCCGCTTTTGCCCCAAAAGGAGAAATTGGTGGAGTCCGGAACACGGGAGTTGCCCAAAGCGCAGTATGTTCAAACACTGGAGCAGATGATTGTGCTTATTGATGAGTTTGATGCAGATGCTGCATTGGAAAATATAGCCGGTTTGTTTGAGTACAAATTGCCTAAGGGACATTTTGACAGTTTGGTCAGTGCGAAAACCTATCTGGAAGATTTCCAGTATGAGGAGGCCAAGGAAGAGGTTTGTAAGCTGCGTACAAGGGCCAAAAAATTGCGAAAGAAATAGAGGAAAATCATGAAGTTTAAGAAGTTAACGATTGCATTGTTAATGGGAGCAATGTTTTTGACGGGATGTAACGATAAGGACGCTGGGGCAGAGGCGCAAGGCGTGAAAAGCCTCACAGAGTCTGTTGTAGAATCCGGGGAAAGTATATCTGATACGAAGGAGGATGCCCAGTCAACAGAAGGTGCTTTTGTTGAGGCGATCGGACCGGTGGTTTCCGATGAAGATTTTTTTAACAAGCTCTATGAGACCATGGCATCTATGGTGTTTTTTGAGGAGATGGTTGAATTTATCAATGCAGAAGATATCACAGGTATTGTGGAAGAATTGGATGGTCAGGCGTGTGTTTATAGTGCTACGGATGGCTTTGTTGCGGACTATACCGGAACTGCAGTAGGTCTGTATCCTTATGGAGAGGATTCTTATTATGTGTATTATGGTGAGTATGTAGATGGCAGCAGAGAGGGTGCCAGCAAACATTTTTCCGCAACAGACCAGGCAATTTATGTGTTTGAGGGTACATGGGCAAATGATAAGCCCAATGGTCAGGGAAGCCAGACACAGTACAATCGTGGAGAAGATGGTTCCTACGCCAAAACCTATATGGCCTCCAAGAGCGGCAACTATGTGGACGGCATTGAAGACGGTGAGTTTTCCTGTACCTTTGTGGATTTGCAAAATTACACCATCTTGATGGGCAGTTACACCGCCACAGACGGCATTGCACCGGATCTGTGGGAACAGTATCCCCAGTACCACGAAAGAGAGAATTTCAAGGCTGCCCATGAGAGCGGCAAGAAGATTTTCGCAGTATGTGCAGATGAAACCGGGGACAATATTATGTGGTTGTCTCAGCTTAATCCGGAAGAAAAGTTAGGTATCTCCGGTTTTGTAGACTAAGAAAAATGTGGGAAGTCCATGCAAAGCGTAACAGCTTTGTATGGGCTTCTTTTTACATAGGGAAACGCATTGGCTTGACAAATAGGGGCATTGCTGATACTATGAGACAAATCATAATTCTATTTTTCAGACCGATTTTTCTATTTATTCTAAATGGCATATCGCCGTGTTTTCAAGAGAACATACAATGCGCAAAATGAACTTTGATAATTGAATAAAGGGCTTTACATCTTGATATTTCCACCTTTATAATATAGGTATCAACCTATGGAAAGAGGTGAGGCGCATGGAGGTTGAAGTTATGACAGATAAACAGTATGAAGGTATGTTAAAGGATAGTATTGCGTGTTTGGACAGGGTTGCAAAAAGCACAAAAGATATAAGTGCTCTAAATGCCTTGTTGGAGGAGCGAAAGCAGTTAGAGTCAAAATTGGGGTATGAGATACCGGCAAAGAATTTGTATGATTCTGTAATTGATGCAGAGTAGTAAATAAATGATATGAATTAAGGTGTAAAGTCTTTTATTGGATTGTTAAGGGCTTTACACCTTTTTGAATTTATGCTGGACAAAATGAGGAGCAGGTCGTATAGTAGGTATAATATTTAGAGGTAGGAGGAGCGTCGAATGATAAGAGAAGTTGTGGCAAATGATTTACAAGGTTTATTAGCTTTATACATGCAACTGCACAATAATCCCCTGCCGGAGGATACAGCACAGTTACAGGCCCTCTGGCAGACAATTTTGGCAGACCCCACCCATCATATCATTGTTGCGGAGGAAGATGGAAAAATTGTGTCTTCCTGTGTGTGCGTGATTATTCCTAATCTGACACACAAGCAGCAGCCCTATGCCTTTATAGAAAATGTGATTACGGATGAGGCGTATAGAGGACGGGGACTGGCGACGGCTTGTCTGGACTACGCTAAGGAATTGGCGCATAAAGCTAATTGCTACAAACTGATGCTTCTCACCGGCTCTAAGAAAGAGGAAACCCTGCGGTTTTATGAAAGAGCAGGGTATAACAGTAACGATAAGACGGCATTTATTCAGTGGATATAGAGGGGACAATATGAATATAGATTTGACAATAAAAAATGATACTGTTTACGAATATCGGCGAGCAATTTTGCAGGACCTTGATGAATTAGTGCATACACGTATCACTGTCCTTCGTGCAGCCAACAAGCTTTCTGATGATGTAGACATGGAGACGGTGCGGCAAGCATCTTATGAGTATTATCAAAAAGCACTGGCAACAGATGAACATGTTGCGTATCTGGTCTATGATAAAGGTCGATTTATCGGTGCAGGAGGAGTCAGCTTTTACCGGGTTATGCCCACCTATCACAATCCAAGCGGTAGAAAAGCTTACATCATGAATATGTATACTGCGCCGGAGTACCGCAGGCAGGGGATTGCAATGCGAACATTGGATTTGCTGGTACAAGAAGCAAAAGCGCAAGGGATTACACAAATAGCGCTTGAGGCCACGGAAGCAGGACGTCCCTTGTATGAGAAGTATGGTTTTGTGGATATGAAGGATGAGATGGAACTTGTGTAAAAAATTAATTATAAATACCTATTGACTCTTCCCTTAGGGCATGCCCTACCATGGATGTCAGGAGGTGGTAAACGATGAATAAAAGAATGACATCGGGAGAAATTGCCAAGAAGGCCGGGATTTCTCAAAAGGCAGTTCGTCTGTATGACGAGAAAGGGTTGTTAAAGCCCTCGGAGTACTCGGAGGGGAATTACAGATTGTATGATGCGGAGGCACTTTTGGTGCTGGAGAATATCATTGCGCTGAAGCGTATCGGATTTTCCCTGGAGGAGATTCGTGACAATCTGATTGTGGAAAACAATATTGATATCAAGGAGTCTTTGAATTGCCAGTTGGAGCTTATGGAGAAGCGCAAGGGAGAAATCGAAAGAACCATTAGCTGCATCCGTGGCGTATTGAGTCGTACGGATGGAGAGCCTGACTGGAACACTGTGGCGGAAATTGCCCGCATGATTCAGATGGACCAGGCTTCTGATGAGAGCTATTATCATTCCAGAAAACATAATGCAGAAGCCGGTGAATGGTATGTGCGAGTATATGATTCCTTGGATGTTCAGCCGAATAGTAAGATATTGGATTTGGGATGTGGATTTGCTAAAATCTGGAGAAACAGCTGGAAGAGAATCCCGGAAAATGTGAGGATCGAAGCTGTTGATTTGCATGGCAGCTGGGCGGATAATTTTGCGGATTATATTGAGCGGGAAAAGAACAATCTGGCGCCCGGTTCGGAGGTTTGTCTGCATTGGCTGGATATTGAAGAAGATGCGTTGTGGAACACGCTTCAAAAGGGCGAGTATGATTATGTGGTTGCTCATTATCTCATGAGCTTTATCAAGGATAAGGAGTTGCTGTTAAAGCGTGTAGCAGACAGTTTGTCTGGAGGCGGTGTATTCTCTTGTAATCACAATGGCGTGTCTGCGCATCATTTTTTCTGGCAGCAGATTTTTGCGGATATGCAGCTAAGTGATAAATTTATCTCTGATGAGATTGCAAGAAAGCAGGCAGCCTATGAGGAATTTCGGGCCACGCTTCAAAAGTATTTCGGCGAAGTAGGGATGATCAAGTTGTCCAATGGCATGCGCTACGATAATAGCGAGGAAGTGTTTGAGAAGCTTTGCCAAACCTATGAGTCCGGCAAGAAATATCTGCAGGAGCATGAAGCAGAAATCAAAGCTTATGTGGATAAGGTAATACAGGCAGAAGGGGAATTTGTGGTTGCTTCGGATGTGGCGTTTTGGCGGTGTTATAAATAGGTGAGGATATGTTTTACGAAGTTGATGATTTGAGAGATAAAGAAATATTCTTGAGATTGAAAAGCACTTGTGATGCGAACCCTGAAAAATCTTGGGTTCCGGCGTACTATTTTGATATTTGTCTTTTGAATGGTGAAGTTATAGGATACTGTGACTTGCGCATTGAACATAACCATAAGACCTATATAGGAGGGAATATAGGTTATGGTATCAATGAAGCCTACAGAGGGCATCATTATGCATCCAAGGCATGCAAATTGTTATTCCAACAAGCACGCAAGCATGGCATGGAGTATGTTATTATTACCTGTGTACCGGAGAATATTGCATCTTCCAGAACCTGTGAAATGGCAGGAGGAATATATTTGGAAACGGCAGATATTCCAAAGGACAATGAAATGTATGTTGAAGGTAAAAGGAAGGTAAAAATTTATAAGTTTGTTCTCTGAGTATGAAAGAGGGGGTGTGCTTATGAGCATTATGAAAAATGAAATACCTATCTTAGAATTTGATACAGACACAGAGGCGGTCATTATGCCTACCCATGAGCATTTTCCGCTGGAGCTTCCTAAGAAGGCGGTGTATGCTTTCTTAGGTGAGCACATTGATAATTATGCTCAAAATAATCCTTGTGAGCAGGTTGCAACCTTTGTGTCTGAGACGAAGCTTTATCCTGTATATGTGACCAAGTATAGGGGAGAAGATATTTGCCTGTGTCAGGCTCCGGTGGGTGCCGCGGCAGCAGCTCAGATTCTTGATTGGTTGATTGGCTATGGTGTAAGGGAGATCATTTCAGGCGGCTGTTGTGGTGCTTTAGAGGAACTTCCGGAGAATGTGTTTATTGTGCCGAACCGAGCGCTGCGTGACGAAGGCGCATCGTATCACTATATGGCACCCTCGCGCTATGTAGATATTGATAAAAAAGCTTTAAAGGCAATCGAAAACGCTTTGACGGAGCACGGATTGAAATACATAGAGGTTATGACCTGGTCTACGGATGGTTTTTATCGGGAGACCAAGGAAAAGGTGGCCTATCGCAAGGCGGAAGGATGTGCTGTTGTGGAGATGGAGTGTTCTGCTCTGGCCGCCTGCGCCAAAATGCGTGGCGCAGTTTTCGGACAGATTCTTTTTACAGCAGACAGTCTTGCCAATGTGGATAAATATGATGAGAGAGGATGGGGAGGGGACTCCTTTGCGTATGCATTGAAGCTTTGTCTGGATGCGGTGGTGAATTATGGATAAAAAAATAGGAATTGTTTGTGCGGGCGACCGAGAGCTTGCTCCGTTTTTAGATCACATTGATGATATGCTGATTACGGAAGATGCAATGTTGAAAATACATGAAGGGACAATCAACGGAATAAAAGTTGTGGCTTTGTATAGTGGAGTATGTAAAGTGAATGCGGCAATTGCTACACAGATCTTGATTGATCGTTTTGGCGCGGATATTATTATAAATGCCGGGACCGCAGGTGGTATGGATGATAGCCTGGAAATTTTCGATACGGTTATTTCAACGGAGGTTGCATATCATGATGTTGATCCAACAATTTTAACAGAGTTTCATCCATGGATGAAATCGGAGTATTTTTGCGCAGATAATGAGTTGATTAGGTTGTCAAAAATTGCTGTGGAAGAACTGCAGAGTCGGTATGCTGTAGTTTATGGAAGAGTTGCGACCGGCGAACAATTTATTGATGAAGCGGGAAGAAAAGAAATTAATAACAGATGGGCACCATTAATCGTAGATATGGAAACAGCAAGTATTGCGCATGTATGTTTCGTAAATAAGATTCCTTTTATTTCAATACGTAGTATCACTGACACGGAAAAAAATAGTGGTTCAGAAAACTTTGAAAAAAATTGTGAAAAGGCGTCTGTAATTGCAAAGGATATAACAATAGCGTTATTGAAACAAATACGAAAACATGGCAAGCAACTGCTACTGTAAAGGACAAGTCCGAGCAGAATAATTTTACACAAATCGATAAACACTATCCCAAAAGGATGGTGTTTATTATGTTTAAGGAAAAGAAAAATGTAGCACCCTGGCTGGTGCTGGGCGGAATCATTCTCATTCGTGGTTTTGCCAGCGGCATCAACGCGGTGTCTGGCTTGTTTCTGACGCCGGTAACCCAGGAGTTGCAGGTTGGGATTGGAATGTTGTCGCTGTATTTTAGTGTGATGTCGGTGGTGCAGGTACTGTGGTTTAGTTATGCCGGAGCACTTCTGCAAAGGTATGATGTGCGGATAGTGGCTGCGGTGGCAGCGCTCCTTCAGACGTTGACTTTTGCAGCCTTCGGGTTTATGAGTCATGTGGCCGGCTGGTATGTACTTGCCATTCCTCAGGCCATGGGTTCGGCTGTTTTGGTAAATCTAATCGGTCCTATTTTGATTAACAAATGGTTTCCGGAGAAAACGGGGCTGATGCTTGGAGTGCAGTCTGCCTGTGTGGGCTTGCTTGGGGCGGTTATTCAACCGACTACATCCCGTTTGATTGCAGATGGTGGGTGGCGCAGGGCCTATGTGATACTTGGGCTGGTAGCTTTTGTGGTCATTCTGGCAGCAGTTTTTCTGTTCTTGCCGGACAGGCCGGTCCAGAGTCGGGAGCAACAGGCGAAGGAGACCACAGAGAACCGGGGAGAAGCGCAGAAGGGGGATATTCCTGTGCGGTCAGCGTCCTTTTTGGCTTTGCTTTTATTTATGCTATCACTTACCGGTGTGGCGGTGTTTGTGCAGCATATCCCCACCTACGGTAATTTGCTGGGTTATTCGGTTACCCACGTGGGTAATGCGTTGTCGCTGGCATCTATTGGTACGGCGGTGGGAGCGTTGATGATTGGTTTTCTTGCAGATAGGATTGGAGCAGTGAAGACCTGCTATGTGGTTATCGGACTTTGGCTGGTGGCTGTAATCGGCTTTTGGTTTGGGGGACGGCATCCGTTTATTTTTAGTGCAGCAGCTTTTTTTAATGGTGTTGCGGTGCCTGGCGTGACGATTATTTCTCCGCTTCTTGCACTGGCTTTTTATGGCAAGGCGCAGTATGAGAAAATTTATGCCAGGATGTCCATGGGGGCGCCCTTGGCATCTATTTTCCTGGTGCCGATATATGGATTTATTTATGATGTCACCAATAGCTATATGTACGTGCTGATTATCCTTATGGGATTGTTATTGTTAGCAGAAGGAAGTATTGCCTATGGCTGGAGTCGCAGAATGAGGGATGGTACAGATTAAGAAAATGTGCTATAATACGTGATAAGTACAAAGATGGGAGATGTCACGTGAATCAGCAGAATAGTCAAAACAATGAGAATCAGGTAAATCCCTCTTCGGAGGGAACTGTACATAAGCGCCGTGTGCGCTATAAGGGCACACATCCCAGAGCCTTCCATGAGAAATATAAGGAAGCCAATCCGGAAAAGTATGCAGATACCATTGAAAAGGTTATCCGCAAGGGAAGTACACCTGCCGGTATGCATATTTCTATTATGGTGCAGGAAATTCTTGATGTGCTTCGGATTCAGCCCGGTGAGCAGGGATTGGACGCCACACTTGGCTATGGCGGTCATACCAAAGCGATGCTGGAGAAGCTGGAAGGAACGGGGCATATGTATGCTTTAGATGTGGACCCTATTGAGAGTGTGAAGACGGAAGATCGTTTGAAGGCGCAAGGGTTCGGACCGGAGATTCTGACCATACGACGTACCAATTTTGCCAATATTGATGAGGTGGCCAAGGAAGCCGGAACCTTTGATTTTGTGTTGGCGGATTTGGGTGTGTCCTCCATGCAGATAGACAATCCGGAGAGAGGATTTTCTTATAAGGTGGAAGGACCACTGGATTTGCGTTTAAATCCCCATCAGGGGGAGTCTGCGGCAGAGCGGCTTAAGAATCTTAGTCGTGAGGAATTTGAATACATGTTACAGGAAAATTCTGATGAGCCCTATGCCAAGGAAATCGCCCGCGTGGTATTTGAGCAAATGCGAAAAGGGCAATTTATTGAGACCACAACGGATTTGAAAAATGCCATTGAAAAGGCGTTGGAGGCAGTGCCTGCCAAGGAGCGATCCGATGCAATAAAGAAGTCCTGCGCGAGAGTATTCCAGGCCCTGCGCATTGATGTGAACAGTGAGTTCGAGGTGTTGTATGCCTTTTTGGAGAAGCTTCCGGATGTGCTTTCGCCGGGGGCAAGAGTGGCGATTCTCACCTTCCATTCCGGGGAGGACAGGCTGGTGAAGAAATCCTTTAAACAGTTGTTAAAGGCCGGGGTTTACAGTGCGGTTTCTGAGGATGTAATCAGGCCCTCGGCAGAAGAATGTAACCGGAACCCCAGAGCGAAGTCCACCAAGCTTCGCTGGGCTGTTAAAGCGTAGATAAATTAATATATTTGGAGGGAAAATATGGTTAAACATGTGATTTTGTGGCAGTTAAAGGATGAGTTTTCAGCAGAGGAAAAAGAGGCAATCAAAGCAGGTATTAAGTCCGGTTTAGAAGGCCTTAAGGGGAAGATTCCCGGGCTTTTGGACATTTGTGTGCAGACGAAAGGATTGGCTTCTTCCAATGCAGATGTAATGCTGGATTCTGCGTTTGAGAATGAGGAGGCTTTGAAGGCGTATGCGGTTCATCCGGAGCATGTGAAGGTGGCAGATGAAAATGTACGACCTTTTACTAAGACCAGAAGCTGTCTGGACTACATAATTTTGTAAAAAAGGATGGACTAAATAGTCAAAAAAGAGTATAATATAAGCACTAAATGTCTGAAAATTAAGGGACGGATAATTATGCAGGATATTTTGTTGACTGATTTAATTGATGTGCAAGTATTACAGCGAATTCAGAACGGATTCTCTAAATTTACCGGAATGGCTTCTTTGACTACGGATGCTGAAGGAAATCCTATTACGGAGGGCAGCGGTTTTGCGGACTTTTGTACCAAGTACACCAGAACTACCCAGCTGGGCTTAAGCCGCTGTATGGAATGTGATAGGGTGAGTGGAATGCAGGCATTGGCTCAGGGTAAGCCGGTAGTCTATAACTGCCATGCAGGATTGGTGGACTATGCAGCACCTATCATAGTGGAGGGGCGTTACCTGGGAAGCTTTCTGGGTGGACAGGTACGTACAGCGCCGGTGGCGGAGGAGGAAGTTCGCCGGACAGCAAGAGAGCTGGGGCTAAATGAAGAGGAATATTTGGCAGCAGCTTCCCGTGTCAGTCAGGCTACCTATGAACAGATTGAACGCGCGGCGGAGTTTCTTGCTGAGATTGCAGCGGTCCTTTCAGAGATGGCATACAAAAGTTTTCTGGCGTTACAACAGAGTCAGCGGTTGGAAAGAGCAGCCCGCTCCCATAATGAGTTTATCGTAGAGATGAATACAAGCATGCAGCAGCGTGTCATGGAGTGGATAGACATGGCTCAGGATATGCAGGACGAAGAGAATCCGGAGAAGTCTGCGCAGCTGTTAGACCAACTTATGAAAAAAGGGCGAGAGTTTCTGTTGACCCTTGATGACACTGTGGAATATTCCAAAATTACCAGTGGAGAGATTGAACTCCACGAGAAGGAATATAATGTGCATGATTTGATGAAAAGTGTACGAAATAGTTATAAAGCAGAGGCTCGTGAAAAGGGAACAGAGATTAAATTGGAGTTTGCTGATGATTTGCCGGAGGTGCTTTTAGGGGATGCCGGCCGTATCAGACAGATCGTTGCCCGCTTTGTTCGCAGCAGTATTCGAAGTACGGAGAATGGTGAGATTATGATTCGTGTGTATGCGGCAAAGAAGTCTTATGCTATGCAAACTGTTATTGAGATTGCAGATACGGGCAAAGGTATGCGGGCAGAAGAGTTGAAGGTGATGCGGGATGTTTTTGCCAATTGGTCTTCCCGGGAGGATAAAGTGGGCAATATGGTAATTCCTATGTTGCTTGCAAAGATGTCAGGTACCATTGAGGTGGACAGTGAGCAGGGGAAGGGTACTGTATACCGAATCAGTATTCCGCAGTTGGCAGTATAATTCCTTAAATATCTGAAACACTGTTCGGAGGAGTTTGTATGAGTTTTGATTACAAAGAATATTCAGAGGCGATGGATGAATTCCTGCTTCAAATGGAGCAGATTCACAGCCATATACATCCGGATATAGCAAAGGCGTTGGGCAGACTTTGCCGCTTTTTGCGTATTGCAAGCGTGCAGGCCTGTCTCTATGAAAATGAAAGAGCTCATGAAGCGGGCAGAGGAGAGTGCGCCAATTTCTATCGGGATGGAGCTACCGATTCTGAACGAAGCGTGATACATAACGAAGTTGCGGATAACGGAAGTGTGGTATCCTATCGGTTTTGTCCCTATGTAGGGGGGGCAGATTGGGATGCGGCAGAGTTGGAAAAGATTGCGTTAATCGCCAAGATGTTGTTTGTGTATAACGGCCGATGCAGAGTGTTGCAGCTGGTGGATCGGTTAATATACAAAGATCAGGGCCTGGATGTTTATAATCTGGCGTACTTTATGAAGACCTGTAAGCAATATATTAATGAAGGCAAGGTTGGTGAGTTTGGCGTGGGTTATTTTAATTTGCGCCGTTTTGCCAATGTGAACCAGCAGGTGGGAAGAGATGATGCGACCAAGCTGATGGCGGCTTTTGTTGGAGGGTTGCAGGAGCTTTTGACAGACCGCGAGGCGGTTTGCAGAATTGGCGGAGATAATTTTATTGTTCTTTTTTATAAGGACAAATTTGATGCCGTGTGTGAATATTTAAAGGGACAAGGCATGGTATATGATGAACAGACTGATGGCAAGGTATTTATCAGTGCCACGGTGGGATATTATTTAATTCCCGAAGATGTGAAGTCTGAAGAGGATGTGATGGACAATGTGAGTATCGCATACAATCAGGCCAAGAATGTTACCAGAGAAGCTTATGTTATTTACACAGAGGAATTGGCAGATCGCATTAAAGAGGGCAAGGAACTGGAGGAATTGTTCCCCCAGGCTTTGGAAGATGAAGAGTTCGTGGCATATTATCAGCCCAAAGTTGCATTAAAGGATTATACCTTGGCGGGAGCGGAGGCTCTTTGCAGATGGTTCCACAACGGACAGATGGTAATGCCCGGTAAATTTATACCGGTGTTCGAGCGTTCCAAAGCTGTTACACTATTGGACTTTTATATGCTGGAACGTGTATGTAAGGATATGCGTCAGTGGATGGATGCCGGGAAGAAGATTGTGAAGGTATCTGTGAATTTCTCAAGAAGACATTTGGGCGATATGAATCTGGTGGAGCGTATTCTTGAGATTGTGGACCGTTATCGGGTACCTCATGAGTATATTGAGATTGAGCTTACGGAGACTACAACAGACGTGGATTTTCAGGATTTGCGCAAGATTGTTACCGGTCTCCAAAATGCAGGATTCCATGCTTCGGTGGATGATTTTGGAATGGGTTATTCCTCGCTTACCTTGATTAAGGAATTGCCCTGGAATGTACTGAAAATTGACAGGAGTCTGCTGGAGCCCATTGCCACCGGAGAACAAACCGGAAGTATCATGCTGGGACATGTGATTTCCATGGCTCAGGAGATGGGATTGGAGTGTTTGGTAGAGGGTGTGGAGACTGCAGAACAGATTAAATTCCTAAAGGAGCATAATTGTTATCTGGTGCAAGGTTTTTTCTTTGACAAGCCTTTACCCAAGGAGGAGTTTGAGAAGCGTCTGGATGAAATCCAGCCGGAGAACTAATTTGAATTGAAATATGTAGATGTATGTATATGAGAAACCGCTTTTGTGAGTTGTGTAAGACTCACGAAAGCGGTTTTTCCATGTGCTTCTTGGGCGGTTGCCGGTATGAAAGAAAGGCAGATTGTGCATACTGTTGCTGATATATTGTTTTGAGCAGGCAGTGGAGGTGGCAAAGTGGAAGCTTTCTTGGCAGGATGGGCCGGATGTTTTGGACTTCTTACGGCAGCAGGAGTGTTTACCGTACTTGTAGCAGTGGGCTTGGTGCCGCGATTTGCCGGCAAAACCCATACTGCCGGGAAGGTATTACTGTATGAAGAAATGGTGATTTTGGGAGCCATTGGAGGAGGGATTATCAGTATTTTCCCGGAGTATATCCAGCCGGCACGTTATTTGCACAGTCGATTTCCGGAGCTTATGTGGTTGTGGGATGGCATAGGAATTGTGGAGCAGGTTGCCTTTGGGTTGTTTTCAGGCATGTTTGTGGGGTGTCTGGCGTTGGCTATTGCGGAAATGCTGGATTCTATTCCGATATTTGCAAGAAGAGTATCTTTTCGTCATGGCGTGGGATTTGTTGTTTTAGGAATTGCGTTAGGGAAGCTGTGTGGTTCTTTTGGGTATTTTGTATTTGAATTGCATGAAGTGGTAAAGTGAGGAAGATGATGGCAGCCAAAAGTGTAGTTTATTTAAAGTGTGACCGCAATGTTGAGGTACAAACCCCGGATGTGTTTTTGAAGGAAGTAGGGGATGTGCATTGCCAGGATAAGGAGATTCAAGCAAGGTGCAGAGCTATCAAAATCCATCATTTTAAAAGGGGTGAACCGAGGAGATGTGTATTCAGTACCATGCGATTTGTGGAGCAGATGGAGCAGGAGTGCCCGGGGATTCAGGTGGAGGTATTGGGTGAAACAGATGTGTTGCTGGAATGGGTGGATGTTCATAAGCATAAGGGCCCGGTTCAATGGATGAAAGCCATCTTGGTAAGTCTGGTAAGCTTTTTTGGCACTTCCTTCACTATTATGGCGTATCACAATGATTCGGGCATCAATGAGATGTTTGCGCAGATTTATCTCATGGCTATGGGGAGAGAACCGGCAGGAATTAATATTATGGAGGTGGCGTATTCCATAGGTCTGGCGGCCGGTATTATTCTGTTCTTTAATCATATCGGCGGCAGGAGAATCACTTCTGACCCGACTCCGCTGGAAGTAGCGATGCGCAATTATGAGAAGGATGTGGATATGGCTTTGATTGAAACCGCAGGCAGAGAGGGGAAAGAGCGGGAAAGTAACTGAAACTTTTGTCGATATTATGGAATTGATAGAAATTTTCTGTAAAAACACTTGTAAATTTTGAATTGAGTAGTATAATTATGTATACGGGAAAATGTTTGATGTAAGCAATAAGGGAAGAAATAAATGAGTACACGAAAGAGGCAGCTTTATCCGATTATAATTATTATAGTGGGAATTCTTTTGGTGTTTTCTGCAGTGGGAATCAGCTCCATGAATATTCGCAAGGATTTGGAGAAGGAGATGCGGAATACGCTTGGTGATGTTGCGTCTCAAAACGTATTGGCTGTTTACAATGAAGTGAAGATGCAGCACAAGTTGTTGGTTGGATATGCGGAAAAAATGCAGGAAAATCCCGGGCAGGAGCTTGCGATTCTGGAAGATATGGGGACTTTTGTAGAACAGTACGATTTTAAACGTATGGGTTACATTGACTCGGACGGAATGGCGTATACAACGGATGAGCACGAGCTTGATTTGGGAGACCGCAATTTCTTTGTCAAGAGCATGGAAGGTAAAGCATGGATATCTGCTGCTCTTGGTGACAGAATCAGCGGGGAACAGGAGACTATAAACGTATTTAGCGTACCTGTTTATCAGGCAGATGGAGTAACCCCCCGAGGGGTTTTGTTTGCAACATATCGCAATGAGATTTTCCGTGATATGATGGATGTGGATTTCTTTGAAGGTCAGGGATTTAGTTGTATCGTCAGAACAGATGGCACAGTAATGGCACATTCACAGAATTCGCCCATGGATGGAAGTGCTAACTTTTTTGAACATATTTGCCAGGAAGATGCTAATGGCGAAGAAATTGTGGAACGGATGCGGCAGAATATGGAAACCGGACAATCCGGTGATGCGGCCTGTGTTCACCAAAACGGTGATAGGACTATGTTTTACTATATGCCGGTCAATGAGAATACCTACGGTTCTCAGTGGTATATGGTAACGATTGCGCCGCAGACTGTAATGGATGTGCGCATGGATCCTGTGATGGAGCATGTACATATTTTGGCGTTTACGCTGGTGGTAATTGCAGTGATTGGTGTAACTGTATTTATTTATCTTCAGCGGAAACGAAGAAAAGAACTGGAAAGTCTGGCATATGAGGATCGACTGACCGGCGGTTACAATTTTGTAAAATTTAGAGAAATGGCACATACCAGAGGCGGTCTTTCCGGTTATGTAATTGCCATGGATCTTGCGGAGTTTAAGCTGATAAATAGTAGTGCCGGAGTGCAGAAGGGCGATGAAGCACTTTTAGCAGTTTGGAAGGTTTTGCGTGCAAATGTCAGTGACAGTGAGTTGGTTGCCCGTGTAAATGCAGACCGTTTTGTACTGTTCTGGCAGGAGGAGAGCAAGGAGGCTGTTGAGAAACGTATTCGATTGCTCATTGCAGAGATTTCAAAGATTCCTCATCAGTTGAGTATTCCTGCACTGTTTCCGGTGTTCGGTGTTTGCTATGTGGAGGCTTTGGAGGAAGCAGACAAGTGCTATGGTTATGCGACGCAGGCCAAGCATCTGATTAAGGGCCGCAGAGACAGACACTATGCATTTTATGATGAGCTGGATTATCAGAAGCTTCTGGAGAATAAGGAGCTGGAGGACAGCTTTGATGAGGCATTGGCAAATGGTGAGTTTGAGGTTTGGTATCAGCCCAAGTACAGTGCCAAGGATGGAGAGATTATCGGTGCAGAGGCATTGGTGCGCTGGCGTAGATCCGACGGCCGGATGCTTTCACCCGGAATATTTATCCCACTGTTTGAGCAAAATGGTTGTATTGCCGTGTTGGATGAATATGTTTTCAGAAAGGTTTGCATAAGACAAAGGGAGCGTTTGGAGGAGGGTAAGAATCCGGTTCCGGTGTCTGTGAATATATCCAGAGTCAGTCTGTATTATGATCGTGTCGTTGAGCGATATGAAGAGATATTAAAGGAAGTGGGTCTGGATGTGAAGTACGTGCAGCTGGAGATTACGGAGAGTGCCACTGTGGATAACGTAGACATCGGTGATTTGATACGCAGATTCCATCAGGCAGGGTTTGTAATGCAATTGGATGATTTCGGAAGCGGTTATTCTGCGTTGGCATCCTTGAACACTATGCCATTTGATACCTTGAAGCTGGACAAGAGCCTGATTGATTATATTGGTGATTCCAGAGGTGAGAAGCTCTTGAAGTACATTACCCGATTGGGGCAGAGTCTTGGTCTGCATATTACTGCAGAGGGTGTGGAGACCCAGGATCAGGTAGCCTTTCTGAAAAATATAAAATGTGACGATATTCAGGGATTTGTTTTTTCAAGGCCATTGCCTTTAAATGAGTATGAAGCGCTTGTAGAAGGATAAAACCTCTACAAGCGTTTTTTGCATATTTCACAGTGTTTGCGGGAATGTTATAGATATTAGATTTGAGAAGTTGTTAAGGAGGCTTTGGTATGTCAGGAGTGTCTGAAAAACAGAAACAGGAATATGGTGCATATGTAAAGAAAGTAACACCTACACATAATTTGTGGACGCAGATTGCAAAGGCATTTGTGACAGGAGGTATTATCTGTTGTGTAGGACAGTTTATTTTGAATACCGCAGCCAATATGGGTTTGGATAAGCAGACTGCCGGAAGCTGGTGCAGTTTGATTTTGGTGTTTTGCAGTGCCATATTAACCGGTCTGGGCCTGTATTCTAAATTGGTAAAATGGGGTGGAGCAGGAGCACTTGTACCTATTACAGGGTTTGCTAACAGTGTGTCATCCTGTGCCATAGAATACTCTGTGGAGGGTCAGGTTTTTGGTATCGGCTGTAAGATTTTTACTATTGCGGGACCGGTGATTCTGTATGGAGTTCTGAGCAGCTGGATTTTGGGGCTGATTTATTGGGCCGGGAAGATGCTGGGGATGATGTAGGGCTGGTTTGTTGCATGGCGATTGTGAGGAAGGACCGGGAAGTCTTGGCGTAGGAATTAGCATTTGGGCGTAGCGTGACATAGGAGTAGGACATGTGCCCAAATGATTAGTGCCAAGTATGGGGTATGAGGATTGAACAATCCATGGGGGATGTGCTAGAATTAATTTATAATGTGAAAATAGTACGTGAATGAGGGTATGCATTTAGATTAGTATCGAGAATGTGTCCTGTCAATGAAATCCTGTTTGGGAATAGAGGAGTTTTAAGTAGATTGAGATAATCAGGAGGAGAATATATGAATTACGCGAATTATACAGTTCCCGCAGCTAATATTATGGCAATGGTTTTCGTAATGTTGATAGCAGTGGGGTTACCCATTTTGTTAGTTGTTTGCTGGAAGTGCAAAGCAAAAGCAAAGTGGTATCCTTTCTTTTTGGGATGCGGTACATTCATAGTGTTTGCACTATTATTGGAGCAGATTTGTCACACGGTGGTACAACTTGTTACGGGCACACTTTTGACGGATAGTATTGTGTTTTATGCTATTTATGGTGGGCTTGCAGCAGGAATTTTTGAAGAAACCGGGCGATTGGTAGCTATGAAGTTTTGCATGAAAAAGGATTTGGATAAACAGAATGCCATTATGTATGGTATCGGACATGGCGGTATCGAATCTGTTTTGTTGATTGGAATGACCTACATATCTAATCTTTCCTTGGCAGTGACGATTAACAGCGGTATGTTGGGAGAGGTTATAGCAGCTTTGGAGGCTCAGGCAACAGGTTCTTCGCAAGCATTTTTGGCGCAGGTGAGCGCCTTGTGGGAGCTACCGGCTTCAGACTTTATGATGGCAGGTGTGGAGCGTATTTCAGCTATCGGTTTACATATTGTGATGTCTTATCTGGTGTATTTGGCTGTGAAGCATAGAAAGCCGGGCTGGTACATCCTGTCGATTCTGGTGCATGCTGTAGCCAATGCAGGTGTGGTGCTGCTTGTGCAGGTGCTATCCATTGATGTTGCGGAAGCGGTTTTACTGGGAAGTGTAATTGTTGCCTTGGGTATAGTGGCTTGGCATTACCGCAGGCCGGAGGAAGTTCACTAAATTTTTAGATTTGTTATATTGATTTACAGATTTTATTGGGATATGATAGAAGGTGGTTTCACTGGAAACATATCCCATTATTTAGTAGCAGGAGAATGTAAATGGTAAAAACATTATTAAAACATGTGAAAGAGTACAAAAAGGACTCTCTTATGACGCCTATGTTTATGGTGCTTGAGGTGCTTATGGAGACTATGATTCCGTTTCTTATGGCATCCATGATTGACAATGGCGTAGAGGTAGGAGATCAGGCGTACATATTTAAGCTGGCGGCTATGATGCTGGTGCTGGCAGTAATCGGTTTATGGGCCGGTATTATGGGCGGAACCCATGGTGCCAAGGCATCCACGGGCTTTGCCAAGAATTTGAGAGAGGCTATGTACAACAATATTCAGACTTTCTCTTTTTCCAATATTGATAAGTTCTCCACAGCCGGTTTGGTAACCCGACTGACTACAGATGTTACCAATATTCAAAATGCATATCAGATGATTTTGCGTATGTGTGTGCGTGCACCGATTAATCTGACCTGTGCAATGATTTTGGCATTTGTTATTAATGCAAGAATTGCCAGCATTTACTTGGTGGCTGTAGTAATTTTGGCATGCTTTTTAGGACTGATTATCAAGTTTTCCATGAAGCATTTTACACAGGTGTTTAAAAAGTATGATGACTTAAATGCAAGTGTGCAGGAGAATATTACGGCCCAGCGTGTGGTAAAGGCTTTCGTGCGTGAGGACTATGAGATTGACCGTTTCCATAAGGCCAGCGGCAATATTTACAATATGTTTGTAAAGGCAGAGAGCATTTTGGCGTTTAACTCCCCTTTGATGCAGTTTACGGTATATTCCTGTATCCTACTGATTAGCTGGGTGGGTGCCAATATGATTGTGGTGGGAGATTTGACCACCGGTGACCTGACCAGCCTTTTGGCTTATTGCATGAATATTCTCATGAGTCTGATGATGCTGTCCATGGTATTTGTTATGATTACCATGAGTATTGCCAGCGGTGAACGTATCTGTGAGGTTTTGAATGAGAAGCCTGACTTGGCCAATCCCGAGAAGCCTGTGTTTGAGGTACAGGACGGCAGCATTCGTTTTGAAAACGTGTCCTTCCGTTATAATCAGAAGAGTGAGCGCCCTGTTTTGGATGATATTAATCTGGAAATCAAGTCCGGAGAGACCATCGGTATCCTAGGCGGAACCGGTAGTTCCAAGACCAGCTTAATTAACTTGATCAGCCGTCTGTATGATGTGTCTGAGGGAGCTGTCTATGTGGGTGGCAAGGACGTGCGGGAGTATGACATGGAGACCTTACGTAACAATGTGGCAGTGGTGCTCCAGAAGAATGTATTGTTCTCCGGTACGATTTTGGAGAACCTTCGCTGGGGTGATGAGAATGCCACGGAGGAGGATTGCAAGCGCGTGTGCAAGCTGGCTTGCGCAGATGAGTTTATCAGTCGTATGCCGGATGGCTATCATACATATATTGAGCAGGGCGGTACCAATGTGTCCGGTGGCCAGAAGCAGAGGCTTTGTATTGCAAGAGCACTGCTTAAGAATCCGAAGATTCTGATTTTGGATGATAGTACCAGTGCAGTGGATACCGCAACAGATGCCAAAATCCGTCATGCTTTTGCGACCCAGATTCCCAATGTGACCAAACTGATTATTGCTCAGCGTATTTCCAGTATTCAGGATGCAGACCGTATTATTGTCATGGAGAATGGGCGTGTGGATGGTGTAGGCACTCATGAGGAATTGATTGAAAATAATGCAATTTACCGCGAAGTATATGAGGCTCAGACCGGCGGCAGCGGTGATTTTGATGAGAATGGAGGCGAGGACTAATGGCACAACCGGTAGCATCCCGTGGACCTGCTGTGGGTCCCGGCAGAAGAGGTCCGGTGGGACCCATCCCCAAGATTGAGAATCCAGGCAAGATTTTGAAAAGAATTCTGGGATATGTATTTAAAAATTATGGTTTTCATTGTTTGATTGTACTTGGATGTATTTTGGGCAGTGTGCTTGCAAACGTGCAGGGTACACTGTTTACCAAGAGCTTGATTGATGACTATATCAAGCCCATGCTGGAGCAGCAGAGTGCAGATTTTGGTCCTCTTCTGCAGGCGATGGGGCGCGTGGCAGGTTTTTATCTTCTGGGTATTATCTGTAACTATACTCAGGCCAGAATTATGGTAAATGTGACCCAGGGCACCATGAAGAATCTCCGTGATGACATGTTTGCCCATATGTCCAAACTGCCTATTAAATATTTTGATACCCATACCCATGGCGATATCATGTCTGTGTACACCAATGATATTGATACGCTGCGCCAGATGATCAGCCAGAGTATTCCCCAGATGATTAACAGTGTGATTACTGTAGTCAGTGTATTGGTAAGTATGATTAGCTTAAGCCTGCCGCTGACCATTTTGAATCTGGCCATGTCCAGTATCACCGTTGTGACGGCCAGAACCGTAGTGGGCAAGAGCGGCAAGTATTTCAAGGTGCAGCAGACTGCGCTTGGTGCGCTGAACGGTTATATAGAGGAGCATATGGAAGGCCAGAAGGTGGTAAAGGTGTTCTGCCATGAGGATAAGAGTATGGAGGAGTTTAAGGCTCTGAACGATACGCTCTGCGAGAATGCTTATAACGCCAACAAGTTTGCCAACCTGATGGGACCTATCAACAGCCAGCTGGGCAATCTGACTTATGTGGTAATTGCCTGTGTGGGTAGTGTGCTTGCCATCAATGGCATCGGCGGCTTTACCCTTGGTTCCCTGGTGAGCTTTTTGACCTTTACCAAGAGCTTTAACATGCCTCTTAACCAGGTGGCACAGCAGTTTAACAGTATTGTTATGGCATTGGCCGGCGGCAAGCGTGTATTTGACCTTTTGGATGAGGAGCCTGAGGTGGATGAGGGTTATGTTACTTTGGTGCCTGCCAAGTGGGAAAACGGAGAGCTTGTAGAGGCCGAGAAGCGTACCGGACTTTGGGCTTGGAAGCATCCTCATCGTTCCACCGGCATCACCGAATATGTGGAGCTTAAGGGTGATGTGGTATTTGACGGTGTGGACTTTGGTTATACCGATGAAAAAATGGTACTGCATGATATCAAAATGTTCGCCCAGCCCGGCCAAAAGCTTGCATTTGTAGGTTCTACAGGTGCAGGTAAGACTACGATTATGAATCTGATTAACCGTTTCTATGATATTCAGGACGGCAAAATCAGATATGACGGTATCAATATCAATAAGATTAAAAAAGCGGATTTGCGTAGGTCTTTGGGAATTGTTTTGCAGGAGACGCATTTGTTTACTGCTACGGTAAGGGAAAATATCCGTTTTGGACGTCTGGATGCCACGGACGAAGAAGTGATTGCAGCTGCAAAGCTTGCCAACGCTGATGTATTTATCCGTCAGCTCCCGGATGGTTATGATACGGTGCTCACCGGAGATGGTGCCAGCTTAAGTCAAGGTCAGCGTCAGCTCCTTGCCATTGCAAGAGCTGCGGTGGCAGATCCCCCTGTTCTCATCCTGGATGAGGCAACCAGTTCCATCGATACCCGTACGGAGAAAATTGTACAGGACGGTATGGATAAGCTGATGCATGGCAGAACCACCTTTGTCATTGCGCATAGATTGTCTACGGTTAAAAACAGTGACTGTATCATGGTCCTGGAGCAGGGAAGAATTATTGAGCGTGGTACTCATGATGAGCTTTTGGAAGAGAAGGGCAAGTATTATCAGTTGTATACGGGTAATGCGATTGGATAAAGAGGAAGTAAATAAATAGTACTTATCGGAAAAGCACGTAATAGTACGTATGATAAAATTGACATACGTATTATTACGTGCTATAATTTAAATGGAGATAAAAGGGGGAATATTATAGATGCCCATGACTTCACAAGAAATGATTAAGTATCTCAAGCAAAATGGTTTTGAGGTGATTAGTCAGAACGGCTCCCATGTTAAAATGAGAAATCCTGATATGGGGAAAACTGTAATTGTACCGTATCATACAAAGGATCTCAAAAAAGGTTTGGAGCAGGCAATATTGAAACAAGCGGGGTTAAAGTAGCTTGGTTTGTTGGGAGGTATTAAAATGAAAAAATTATTTTATCCAGCAATATTTCACAAAGCGGAAGATGGCGGTTTTTGGATTACTTTTCCGGATATGCCTGAATGTATGACTCAAGGAGATGATATGCAGCAGGCATATGAGATGGCGGTTGATGCTTTAGGGCTTGCAATTACCAGCCGTCAGGAAGAGAAAACGGAGCTGCCTACGCCATCAGAACCATACAAAATTTTGCTTGAAGAGGGTGAGTTTTGTGTTGTGATTGAATTTGACTTGTTGGCTTACAAAAAGCGAAACAATTCCAAGGCCGTTAAGAAAACGCTCAGTATTCCTGAGTGGCTGAATGAAGAGGCTACGGCGCTGGGCATTAATTTTTCACAAGTGTTACAGGAGGCATTAATGCAGAAGGTGGGAGCAAAATAATTCTGATATGAAGAACAATAAGGGAATGCGCATAACGAAAATACTTATGGCAACGATTGCTGTGTCAATCACTATGCTAATAGTTGGCTGGCTGTTCTTTTTTTTGCCGGTAGATTTTTCCCAGAATTATAAGAGGATTCACGGAATTGAAAATGTGGTTTTTCAGCGGAATGGAAGCAGCAATTTTTATAAAAGATGTTTTTGGGGATTGAGGAGAATAGAAGCACCTGCAACAGAAGTTTGTTCTAAGGATGATGCAAAGGTGTGGGAAGTAGAAGCATTCGCAGATGTGGTAGAGCAGGCTTCTGTTCGGCAGGCAATTCTTTCTCCGGACGATAATTATATTTTATACTGTGAGCTGGAGTACAATTATAAAAATACCGGTCTGACAGATGATGAATACTGTCGATACAAAGTCTTTAATGTAGGCACAGGTGAAATTGTTCAAATCTATGGCGGATATAGAGAATGGTATAACTTAGCGTGGTTGTAGTGGATGGGTCTGAAATTAAAGAGGAGATGCATGGTGAAAGTTGTGGTTTTTGATTTAGGCGGAACTTTAATGCAATATGTAGGAATGCCGCAATCATGGGTAGATTTTTATGACCAGGGATTTGAAGCCATTATTCAGAAGTATAATTGTAATGTCTCAAAGGACGCTGTTGCAAAATCTCTTCAAATGCTGAAGAAATTTAATCCGAGAATAAATTACAGGGAAATTGAATATTCAGCTGAATTTATATTTGAGAAGGTGCTGGAGCATTGGCACATTGATGTATCTATTCAAAGCTGTATAGAAATATTTTGGAGTGGATTAAATCTTAAAGCAGAAGTGTACTCAGATACCATTGAGGTATTACAAAAATTAAGAGAAAAAGGCTATGTAATCGCGACTCTTACAGACTTGCCCAGTGCAATGCCGGATGAAGTTTTTAAAAGAGATATTCAGGAATTAATCAAATACTTTGATTATTATGTTTCATCTTCTGTTGCTGGATATAGGAAGCCTAATCCTAAAGGGTTACAAATGATCTCAGAAAAATATTCTATACCTGTTACAGAATTGATTTTTGTTGGTGATGAAGAAAAAGATAAACAAACGGCATCAAATGCTAAGTGTAAATTTATTCAGATACAGCGTGCAAAGAAATCTGATGAAAGTATTGGTAACTTGTATGAACTATTAGAAATACTTGAGTAACGAAGTTTTCCAAGGTTATATGCTTCCTACGGTTCAGCAATGGAATGGGGATAGCCATAAAATGTGGGTACAAAATAAATTTCTGCGTGTCCACTTTATCGGGTATGTTTTAAAATTACAGATTGGGCATATATAGAAAAAATGACTTATAAAAACCCAAAAAATTCATTAGTTTTGGGCATGGGAGAGCATATTTTCTCTATATGCCCAATATTGCTAAAATGCGTATAAATATTAGTGGAATTTTGTCTGTTTTGGGTATTTGAGAGTGAAATAATCTGTATATGCCCAAAGGTGCGGCTCATGGCGCCACGCCGCCACGCCGGGAGTTATGCCGCCATGCACCGGAGCCATGGCTCAGGGCTCGCGCACATTGTACTCACAAAAAAACTTGCAATGCACCCGCGATATGATACAATAGTGTTGACAATAGAATAATGAGAGGTCTGTTTGACGAAGAGGAGAAGCATGTTATGAAAAAACGATTTAGCGTTTTTATGGTGGCACTTCTGATCATGACTGCACTGTGTGGATGCGCAGGCGGTACAGGAGAGTCTTCGGAGGATAAGTCCTCTGTGGAATCATCTGTGGCAGGTGGTTCCGATGCGGAGCCCGTATACGGTGGTTCCGTTGTTGTAGGAATACAGCAGGATATTGATAGTCTTGACCCACACAAAGCAACTGCGGCAGGAACTAAAGAGATTCTTTTCAACATTTTTGAAGGTCTGGTAAAAGCGGACCCTGATGGTAATTTGATGAATGCAGTAGCAGAAAGTTACAGCATTTCCGAGGATGGACTGGTGTACACCTTTACCTTGCGTGAGGGCGTGAAGTTCCATAACGGTAATGCAGTGACTGCAGAGGATGTCAAGTACTCACTGGAGCGTGTATCCGGTATTCTGGATGGTACTGCACTCATGTCCACTTTGAGTGCCGCAAAGGGCGGTATCACAAGTGTAGATATTCTGGACGATAAGACGGTTCAGGTAACAGTAGGCAGTGCGAATCTGGAGCTGATTTACAGCTTCACGGCAGCTATCATTCCCGCTGGAAGCGGTGAGGATGCAAATGCACAGCCTATCGGTACCGGACCGTTTTCTTTTGTGTCTTACAAGCCTCAGGAGGGTATTGTAGTAGCCAAGAATACGGAGTACTGGCAGGAGGGCCTTCCTTATCTGGATGAGGTGGAGTTCAAGATTGTAAACAGTCCTGATACGGCGCTTTTGGATTTGCAGGGCGGTTCCATTGACATTTATCCGTATTTGACCGATTCCCAGGCAACGGAGCTTGAGGGAAGCTTTCAGGTGATGGCGGCACCCTCCAATGCAGTGCAGGCATTGTTCCTTAACAATACCGATGAGACCTTGAAGGATGCAAAGGTGCGTCAGGCAATCTGCTACGCATTGGATAAGGATTCCGTAAATGAGTTTGTATTCGGTGGTGATGCAGCGCTGATTAGCTCTGCTATGTTGCCTACACTGAAGGACTATTATGAGGATTTAAACGGTGTGTACGGCAATGCAGCCAATATTGAGACTGCAAAGCAGCTTCTTGCTGAGGCCGGTTATCCGGATGGTATTGATCTGGAGATTCAGGTACCTTCCAACTATGAGGTACACATGCAGACTGCAGAAGTTGTGGCTGAGCAGCTCAAGGCTGCCAATATCAATGCGGTAATTGTGCCTGTTGAGTGGGGAACCTGGCTGGAGGAGGTCTACAATGGCCGAAAGTTCCAGGCAACCATCAGTGCAATCACTTGCGATCAGACGCCCGGTTATCTTTTGAACAGATTCCAGACGGAGTCTTCCAAGAATTTCATCAATTACAGTAACACTGCTTATGATGAGACTTATTTAAAGGCTGCGGCAAGTCTGGATCTGACAGAGAAGGCAAGCTATTACAAGGAATTGCAGAATATGCTGGTGGAGGACGCTGCAACTGCATTTTTGTCTGCACCGCCCATTACTGTTGCAGTAAGCCCCAAGCTTGCCGGTTATACTTTCTATCCTATCTATGTGCAGGATATGAGTGTAGTATATTATACGGAGCAGCAGTAAAGCCAATATAGCGATTATAGGAAAAATTAGGGCATAGCCCGGTTAAGAAAGGAGAAAGCAGCCATGAGATATATTGCGAAAAAAATAGTAACTCTCATTATGACATTGTTTATTGTATCCGTGGCTGCTTTTCTTGCCTTTCAGATTATTCCCGGTGATGTGGTGGCATCCATTTTAGGTACGGAGGCAACACCGGAACGAGAGGCACAGCTTCGTGAGGAGCTTGGCCTGAATGATCCGCCGGTGGTACGTTATGTGAATTGGATGACGGATGTGTTAAAGGGGGACTTGGGAGAAAGTTATCGGTACTCCAAGTCTATGAATGAGATGATGCCTGTGGCGGAACTTATCGGGGATAAGCTTCCTGTTACGCTTTGGCTGGCAGCATTATCTTTGCTGATTATCGTGGCTGTATCCATTCCTTTGGGCGTATTTTGGGCCAAGAGCCGCAATCGTTTTGTGGATGCGTCCATGAGTGTGCTGACACAGACCACTATGGCTGTGCCTGCGTTCTTTTTGGGTATTCTTGTGACCTATTTCTTTGGCATGCTTTTAAAATGGTTCGTTCCGGGTGGATATGTAAGTTATGAAGAGGATTTTGGAGAGTTTATCAAGTATTTGATTTTCCCTGCAATTTCTATTGCCATTCCCAAGATTGCCATGACGGCCAGATTTCTTAGAAACTCCATGCTTACGGAGATGAATTCAGATTATGTACGTACTGCCCGCAGTAAAGGGTGTACGGATAGACAGATTATGTACGGACATGTGCTGCGCAACGCACTTATGCCTGTGGTTACCTTCCTTGGTATGATTATTGCTGAGATTGTGGCCGGAAGTATCGTTGTGGAGCAGGTGTTCGGACTGCCCGGTGTGGGAAGACTGTTAATCAGTTCCATTTCCACCCGTGATTTGCCGGTGGTGCAGATTCTTATCATGTACATCACGGCAGTGGTTATTATTGTTTATTTTATCGTAGATTTGCTTTACAGAGTAATTGACCCCAGAATCAGTCGCAAGTAGCACAGGATGCAAAAAGGAGTCCCAATGGCACAGAAAAACACAAACGGACAATTGCATAAGAAGCCTTTGGCCAAGGTTTCAAGCTGGTTGAAGAATGGCAATCCCTATCTGTGGATTGGTCTGTTCATGACCGGGGTTGCAGTGATTCTGGCGGTAGTGGGATTTTTTTGGACCCCCTATAGCACGACACAAATGTCTGCGGCAGAGCGATTTGTTGGTCCGTCATTGAAACATCTTTTTGGTACGGACAATTTTGGCAGAGACATTTTCTCCAGAGTAATGAAGGGGGCAGGAACCACCATCCTTATCAGTAGTCTTGTGGTGTTGATATCAGGCGCTCTCGGCATTGTAATCGGTGCAGTAACCGGATATATGGGCGGCATAGTGGATGAAATTGTCATGCGTGTGACGGATGCTGTTAATGGATTCCCCAGTATCCTGCTGGCCCTGGTTATGATTAGTATTTTGGGCAGCGGTAACCAGAATCTGGTTCTTTCTCTGGGAATTGTGTTTACGCCAAGCTTTGTGCGAATCGTGAGAAGTGAGTTTATCCGTTTGCGGGATGCAGATTATATCAGCAGAGCGAGACTGATGGGAGTAGGAAAGCTTCGCATTCTGTTTGTGCATATTCTGCCGAATATTTTCTCTACCTTTTGGGTATCGGTAATGATTGGTTTTAACAATGGTATACTGGCAGAGTCCGGCATGAGTTATTTAGGAATCGGTGTGCAGCCCCCGGATGCAAGTTTGGGTAAAATGCTTTCCGATGCTCAGGGGTATCTGATGAAGGCGCCCTGGTATGCGCTGGCCCCCGGTCTTGCTATTGTGTGGATTGTGCTGGGCTTTTCACTCTTGAGCGAGGGTATCCGTAGAAAGTCCTAAGAGGAGGCTGTTATGGTTCATATTGAAAATCTCTCAGTGTCCTTTGGGGATACGGAGGCTGTGAAAAATGTAAATCTGAATATTGCCCCCGGTGAAATCTTAGGTGTGGTAGGTGAGTCCGGTTCCGGTAAGTCTGTAACCGCATTGACGTTTATGGGATTATTGTCTGAGGAGGGAGTAGTTACCTCCGGTAAAGTGGTGCTGGACGGGCAGACGCTGGCAGAGGCGGGCAAGCCTCGCGATAAGGCGCTGTATCGACAGTATCAGGGCAGCAGAATGTCCATGATATTCCAGGAGCCCATGACTTCTTTAAATCCTACGAAGACGGTAGGCGGTCAGATAGAAGAGATGTTAAAGCTGCATACGGAGCTTGATAAGGAGGCACGCAGAAAACGGGTTATGGAGGCCATGGAATCTGTGGGCTTAAAGGACACGGCGAAGCTCTATGACTGTTATCCCCATGAGCTTTCCGGTGGCATGCGTCAGCGTGTGATGATTGCCATGGCAGTAATTTTGCATCCGGATGTGGTGGTGGCGGATGAGCCTACCACAGCTTTGGACGTGACTATTCAGAACCAGATTATCGGGCTATTAAAAGAGATTAATCAAAAAGAAAAAAATGCCATGCTGTTCATTACTCATGATTTAAATCTTGCCAGACGAATCTGTGATAAGATTGCTGTGATGAAGAATGGCAGAGTGGTGGAACAAGGTCCTGTTGAGGAGATTTTTGAACGTCCTAAGGAGGCGTATACCAGGAAGCTGATTGAGGCGGTGCCTTCCCGTATGAAGCCCAAGAAGCGCATGGAAGAGAATGCGGCTGATGAGGCCAGGGATGCAGAGCAGGCCGTTGTGAAGGTTGAAAACCTGAATGTCTATTATAAAGAGAGTACCGGTGGATTTTTTGGCCGAAAATATGACCGTTGTGTGGTGGAGGATGCAAGCTTTGAAATCCGCAAGGGAGAAATTGTGGGCCTGGTGGGTGAAAGCGGTTGCGGTAAGAGTTCGCTTTCCAAGGCAGTGCTGGGCATGAATAAAAATATTCAGGGAGATATCAGACATACCTCTGTGCGTCCCCAGATGATTTTTCAGGACCCTTACAGCAGTTTGAATCCCAGCAGAACAGTGAGCTGGCTTCTACAGGAGCCCTTGCGTGCAGCCGGAAAGCTGGATCCGTCTCTAAAGATGAGCAAGGATGAAATGGAATGTGAAGCACTAAAAATGCTGCGCATGGTGGGGCTGGATGAGAGTTATATGAACAGAAAGCCGTCCCAGCTGTCCGGCGGTCAAAGACAGCGAATCAGTATCGGTCAGGCGCTGATTACCAGACCGGGGCTTGTGATTGCAGATGAGCCGGTTTCTGCTCTGGA